>DYIS01000301.1:0-2359 GCA_020723545.1 Ktedonobacter racemifer | reverse complement strand
AGGACTCCTCCTCATCCATGCTGCTGGAAAAAAGCCGGTTGATTTCCGCGGAAATGGCCAGGGTCAAACAATTCGCCCTTGATCCCGTCACCGGCCTGCCCGGCGGCCGCATGCTGCATAGCCGGTTGCAGGCCCTGCTGCGGAAGAAGCGCTCCCAGGAAAACGGCAATGCGCCTTTTGCCCTGCTGCTGCTTGAGATTCATCCCCGGGCCCGGGACGGGGAGCAGGCCCTGGCGGTAATCGCCGGGAGCGCCGCCTTTCTCGATTCACTGATCGGCCATCTCTTTACCCCCTGCCATCTGGGCAGCGGCATTTTCGGTCTTCTCTGGGAGGGGCTCGGCGAGGCGCAGACCATGAAGATGGCTGATCTGCTGCTGCGCTGGCTGAAAAGAGAGGGGTTCGCCAAGAGCCGCATCGGCATCAGGTCATGTTTGTCCGGGGAGCCAGCGGCAGCCGCCGGGGAGTTTCTGGGGCAGGCCTGGGACGCCCTGCGCATTGCCAGAAAGCGGGGGCCTTTTGCCCTCTGTTCCTATCAGGCCGTAAGCAGCCGCAACGCCCATCCCCTCTGTCCGCCTCCGGCCAAGGTTTTCGTCGAGCTGCACAAGTTGTGGCACGACAGCGAGCGGTTCGCCCTGCTGCTTCTCCATGCGGACCATGCCGGCGGCGATACCATCGTTTGGCCTGACACCCTGGCAGCGCCTCTGGTGCCCATCAATGCGCATGAGGCCTTTGTTTATCTGAAAGGGGCTGACCGGCAGGCTGCCGAGTCGTGGGGCCGGGATTTTCAGGCCCGGGCCACGGCCGCCAAGGTCAGCTTCTCCCTGGGCATCGCGCTCTTTCCCGATCATGGCTTCAAGAAGGCGGAAACGGCGGGCAATTGCCGCAAGGCCCTGCTGCATACCGGCTTTTTCGGGCCGGGTAGCATGACGGTTTTTGACGGGGTCAGTCTCAACATCAGCGGGGACATCTATTACAACGAGGGGGATCTGGCCCGGGCCGCCAAGGAGTACCGGCTGGGACTGCAGCTTGATCCGGCCAACATCAATCTGTTGAACAGCATGGCCGTCACCCTGGCCCAGATGAATCTGTACCGCAAGGCCATTCCTCTTTTCCAGCAGGCCCTGGCCCTGGAGCCCGGCAATTTCATGGCCCTCTATAATCTCGGCTTTGCCTATCTGGCCACCGGCGAAGAGGGGAAGGCCATGGAGAATTTCGAGAAGGCCCTGGCTGAACAGGATGATAATTTCGATCTGCTGCTGCAGCTGGGCAAGCTCTATTGCAAGGCGGGGCGCTTCGCCGATGCGGTGGGCGTGCTGCGCCGGGGTGAGCAGGTGGGGCCCGGTGGGGTGCGGGATATCAGCCATGGCGCGGTGCACCGCTTTCTGGGCGAGGCGTATAAGGGGCTGGGCGAAAACAGCAGGGCCATGTCCTGTCTGCAGAAGGCGGCCCGCCATAATCCCCGGGATGCCGCGGCGCTCAGCATGCTCGGCGAACTCTTTTTTCAGGAGCGGCAGGGGGATGAGATTGCCCTTGCCCTGTGCCGGCAGGCGGTGGAGCTTGACGACGATGACTGGCGGCACTGGTCACGGCTGGCGACGGTGCTGGCCGGCCGGGGAGAATATGACGAGGCCCTGCGGGCCTTGCGCAAGGCCCTGACCCTGGACGCGAGAAACAGCAGGCTGTTCGTCCAGTTCGGCGCCCTGTATGAGCAGCGGGGCAAGGTCGCTCTGGCGGCAAATATGTACAGCAAGGTGCTGCGTTTTGAGCCGCGGTGCCGGGAGGCGGCGGATCGGCTCGCCGCGCTGCGGAAAGCGTAGCCGGGCCGCTGGTGGCCCGGAGCTGCCCAGCCTGGGCATGCTGCCCGGTCAAAAATAATGCGAAGGAGCGGGGGAAAACAATGATCCATTCCGGTTCGAACAGCGAAAGCCAGCAGTACTGGCTGGACAACTTCAAGGCGGGAGACTCCTGGCGGCTTTTCCGCATCATCAGCGAGTTTGTCGATGGTTTTGATACCCTGGCCTCGGTTACGCCATGGCCTTTATCGCCATGCCGGGGGGCTTCGGCACCCTGGACGAGTTGTTTGAGGCCATTACGCTGATTCAGACCAGGCGCATCAAGCCTTTTCCCATTGTGCTGGTCGGCAGTGACTACTGGAACGGTCTGGTTGACTGGCTCCGCGGCACCTTGCTTGCCGGCGGCAATATCAACGAGGATGATCTGCTGATTTTCCAGGTCATGGACACGGCGGACGAGATTGTCCACTATATCAGACGCGCGGTCATTGTCTGAGGTTTTTGATTTTTTTCCCCCCACATTACACCCACCTTTTGTGCAAAAATAATTTGCGTTGTTTTTCTTT
>DYIS01000300.1 GCA_020723545.1 Ktedonobacter racemifer | reverse complement strand
CGTGCTCTACCTACTGAGCTACGTGGGCACCCCTGAACTCAGGTTTCGGGTCTATACCTCTCCTGCCTGCTATACTCTAGCTGCTATCAGCTATCCGCTATCTGCCAATATGGTGGAGGGGGAAGGATTCGAACCTTCGTAGCCATTTCAGGCGACAGATTTACAGTCTGTTGGTATTAGCCACTCACCCACCCCTCCATGGGAGTGGAGCCGACGATGGGACTCGAACCCGCAACCGGCGGTTTACAAAACCGCTGCTCTGCCAATTGAGCTACGTCGGCTTAGCATCCATTATACCGATATTCGCCCGCCTGGTCAAGAGCTGGGCGCCAAGTATATCAACAATGACCAAAGTTGTCAATACTTGTGAAAAGTGCTAAAATCCGGCAAAATGTGGGGTCCTGGGTGGCAACCCCCAAGATATGGCTTGGAACGAGAACAAACTCTACTGCAAATATCGCGGTCTCTGAAAGCAACGAAGATGAATCGGGCTCGGCTTCTGCAAATCGCCCTAAGCATACTGGTATTGATTTCCATCGCCGCCTGGCCGGCATCGGCCCAGCCGCCGGTGCCGCCCAGCCCCACCTTGGTTCTGTCGGGCCCGCCCCAGGCAGGGGGTTTTGCGCCGGGGGAGGTGCTCGTCAAGTTCAAGCCAGGGACCACCGCCTTCGCCCGAGGCCTGGCGGCTGCCCGGGTGGCGGCACAAGAGGTGTACCACATCCCTCAGATCGGCGTGCGCCGGTGGAAGGTGGCCCCGGGCAAAGAGCTGGAGACCATCACCGCCCTGAAGAAGAATCCCGCCGTGCAGTACGCCGAGCCGAACTACGTTGCCTATGCCATCGGCACGCCCAGCGACACCTACTTTTCATATCAATGGGGTATGACCAAGATCAACGCGCCCCAAGCCTGGGACATTACAACGGGTATCTCCACGACAAAGATCGCTATTTTGGACACAGGAATCGACGCCGACCACGAAGATCTGGCGAGCAAGGTGGTGTTGAGGAGGAACTTCACTACCTCCGGCACTGATGACGATCTGTACGGCCACGGGACACATGTGGCGGGTATTGCCGCGGCGGCGACCGACAACGGAATAGGCGTGGCTGGGGTTGGCTATAACGCCATGCTCATGTCCTACAAGGTGCTTGGGGATGATGGCACCGGGACCTACTCATGGATTGTCAACGGCATAACTTCGGCTGCCGATGACGGCGCCAAGATAATCAACATGAGCCTCGCCGGGCTTAATCCAAGCCAAAGCCTACAGGATGCGGTCAACTACGCTCACAACGTTAAGGGCTCGTTGATTATCGCAGCAGCAGGCAATTGCGCCCAGAATGGCCCAAATTGCTTGGGTCTTACCAACCCTGACATGTATCCAGCAGCTTGTACAAATGTGGTAGCGGTCGCCGCTACCAACCAGAGTGACCAGTGGGCCACTTTTTCTGAATATCGACCTTACGTAGACCTGGCAGCACCAGGTGTTAGCATCTTCTCCACCCTGCCAAACCATTCTAATTGGATCAGCACGAACTACGGTTACCCGCTGAATTACTATTACCTGCAAGGCACCTCAATGGCCACGCCGCACGTGTCGGGGTTGGCGGCGCTGATCTGGACGGTGGCTCCGGAAGTGACCCACGACCAGGTGGAGAGCATCATGGAGTCCACAGCGGTGGACCTGGGGGCAGCCGGCCGCGACGACTACTTCGGCTGGGGGCGCATCGATGCCTACGCCGCGGTGAAAAAGGCCACGCCCACCCTGAGCGCCAGCCCGACCAGCCTGTTTTATATGGCCGACGACACCACGGACCCCGGCAGCAAATCAGTGACCGTCAGCAACTCGGCCTACAACCAGGTCATCACCTGGGCCGCCACGGTGCCAACCTCCACGGCCTGGCTCACCGTGAGCCCCCTGACCGGCACCGCCACCACCTCGAGCCCCGCCACTTTGAGCGTTCAGGCGAGCAAGCCGGGGGCCTACAGCACGTACACATCGCCCATAACCATCACCAGCGCCACCCAGTACGTACAGAACAGCCCCCAGGTGGTGAACGTCACCCTGTTCTACACCTCCACCATCCCGCGGGTGTATCTACCGGTTATCTTCAAGAACTATTAGTCCAGCGACGAGCCACGAGCGACCAGCTACGAGCCGGTTAGACGAGACAAGGTTCGCAATCGGCAGGAGTGCCCTTCGGGATTCGCTGACCATCTGCCTTTGGGAGACTTGCTATATTACCTCTTCTCTACCCTGGCGGCCATCGCCGGCCCGATGGTGGCGGGCACCATGATACAGAACACGGGCAACAATTACTCCACGTTATTCCTCATGGCACCAGCCTGCATGGCCGTAGCCATCCTGTGTATGCTGGGGGTGAAAAAGGGCGAGGCGAAGACGGGCAGCTAACAGCTATCCTCCATCACCCGCTACGAGACCAAGTCCTACGTGGGCCAGCAACGGATCATCGACCTGGAAAGAGCGGCGAGACAAGGCCCAGAGTCAAATGGTAGGGACGGGCAGCCACCTGCCCCTGCGTCTCCGGCGGGATGAACCCGATAGTATTATCTGTTTCGATCTCATCGGTGGTTCTACCTCTGCCAGACCACCACGTGATCGGCACCGGCCGCCGTCTTGGACCGCGCTAACGTGCGCCAGTCGTAGACTCCCACGATGATCCTGGCCAGATCCGGAGGCCGGGGCAGGCGATAGCCGTCCAGGACCACAGTGGCTGGGGGCCAGGTAGAGGTGGGCAATAGGCCACCCACAGGGTAGGTGTCTTTTTGAGCGATCAGGCGACCTGAGGCATCCAAGAGATGCACGAAGACCGTATAGTCTCGATCCAGCTTGCCCTCTGCCCACCAGCGCAAAGTCAAGGTGACCTCCCCAGACTGCCCCTCCGTGCCAGCCAGGTCATAGCCTAATAGCCGAAGGCCATTGTCGAAGGCCACATCGCTCTGGTGGGCGGCCAGCGACGGCTCGGCCAGATAAATCGGCAATAAAACCGGCTCCCCCAGGTTGGCCAGAGAACTGCCCCGCTGAACATAGGCCCCCACCCGGGCGTAGGCCGTACCCCTGGGCAGGCGAAAGCGGTCCTGCATGAGGATATTTGGCACCCAACGCGTAGGTGGAAAGGTGTAGATCGCCTCGTCATACGGGGCCTTATCGGCTTGGCCCAGGGACTCGCCAGCCGCGTTGAAGAAATGGGCAAAGGTGGAGAAATCCTGGGTCACCCCAGACTGGGGCAGCCAGTACAGGCTGAGCACATCGCCCCGAACCCAAAAGCCGACCATCACCATGGTCCAGCCAAATCCACGGGGGAACGTGAACATGTGGGGCGAGTTCAGGGACACCTTTTCCAGGCCTGGGGAGACCTCTTGGAAGGCATATGACGCCGGACACCGACTCCAAAGGGC
>DYIS01000299.1 GCA_020723545.1 Ktedonobacter racemifer | reverse complement strand
GCGGCTGAAGGAGCAGGAAACCGCTCGCCAGGCCATGGCTACCGAGCAGCGGCAGTGGCTGAAGGAGCAGACGGATGGAGTGCGCCGCAACACGGCCACCTTCCTGAAAGACGTGGGCGCGGCCCACCAGGCCATGGCTACCGAGCAGCGGCAGCGGCTGAAGGAGCTGGAAACCGCTCGCCAGGCCATGGCTACCGAGCAGCGGAAGCAGTTGGCTGCCGAGCGCGCGGATCTGGAAAAAGCCCGACACACGTGGGGAAACTTTAACCGGCTGATGCAGCAGCGCAGGGCCAAAAAGCCGACGGCCCCACCGCCCCCACCACCGGCAGCCCCACCGCCGAAAAAGGTGGCGCCACCGCCACCACCACCGGTAGAAGTGGCGCCACCGCCACCACCACCGGTAGAAGTGGCGCCACCGCCACCGCCAGCGGAGAAGGCAATTCGCCCGGATGATCTGACGGCTATCAAGGGGATCGGTCCCGGGATGCAGCGCCGCCTGAACGAAGCAGGGATCTACACCTATGCCCAGTTGGCCAGAAGCACACCCGAAGAGCTGCGCCGGGCTCTAGGTGAGGTGGGCCCCCTGGCGAAAGTGGAGATATGGATCGGGCAGGCTCGCAAGATGACGGAATCGATCAAGCAGTGACCGAGAAAAGAGAAAAGGGGACAGGCTACTTTTTCATCCCCTGTCAACCTTTCTGCTTGTCTATCAAAAAGTAGCCTGTCCCCTTTCGGGCTTTAGCAGTGGGCACAGGGGTAGGAGCCCAACCGTGTTGGGCGCTGAAAGGCCAACAGCCCACGACGGCCAATGCGATTGGCCTGCTACCCATTTTGAGAGGGGTAGGAGCCCAACCGTGTTGGGCACTTGCAACTCAAGCGGGAGCCCTGCATGGGGAGAGGCTTGAGGGGCGTTTTTTAGTGCTACGGTTTCTGCTAGATAAAGGGCTAGACAATGTAGCACAGGGAGACTATAATGTATCTTGGGGCTCGAAGCATCCGCTCCGCCGGCCGGACCAGCGGTAGTATTGAGATCACCCTGCCGACTCAACTACAGGTGTTAGAGGGGGTTAATTGTCGTTTGATGGTGCGAGATGGGTCCTGCCCGGAGATCGTGTTGCAGCCGGACCTTTCCATTGCCCAGGCTTTATTCGACGCCTTGTGGCAGAAGTTACGCCTGGCTTTGGGGGAGATTGACGAACTAGGCGATTTCTCCCCTGCCGATTTCACTCTGGCCCTTTTCCCTCCCCACCACTGGCAGGAGCGGCCTCCCCTGACCTACGCCGATGCCCTGGCCGTCCTCCGCCAACAGGATCTCACCCTCTCCCCTCCCTCCCCCCTCTCCCGACTTTGGGAGAGAGCGGGGGGAGATGGTGAGGGTGACGGCGCCCTGGCCCGGCTATTGGCCTTCCTGGCGGTGACCGCTGGCTACCGGCTCGGTCTGAAGGGCGCTTTGGCTTTGGCCTTCGGCGATGCCGTGGCCTATCTTATCACCGGTACCCCAGCCGGGCTGGGCACCGACTTCGAGCGGGGGATGGCTCATCGGGTCTTCTGGGGCGAAGGCCGCGCTCAGCAGCCCATGGGCTCCCCCTTTGATGACCGGGTTTGGCAGCAGGCCCGACCCGGCTTGCGGCGAGTTTATGACCAGTTTCACGCCTGGCAGCAGAACCCCGAGGCCTATGCAGTCGCCCGGGAGAAGTGGTACCGGGCGCTGTCGGTGGAGATGGGGGTGCGAAAGGAGATGCAAATATGACAGTAGCAAGAACGATCATCGAGGAGACACCGGTCGCGCTATCGGTAAAGCCTCGGCTCGACTTTGTGGAGACCCCCGCCATTCGGGAGTTGACGGAGCGGGCCCTGGCCTACCTGGCCGCCGACTTCCCCGTCCATTTCCGCGGGCCGGCTGGCACAGGAAAGACCACCCTGGCGATGCATGTGGCCGCCAAGTTGGGACGCCCGGTGATGCTCATCGCCGGTGATGATGAAGTTGCGACATCGGATCTCGTCGGCGGCCAATATGGTTACCGCTATCGCAAGGTCGTTGATCAATTCATCCATACCGTCCTCAAATACGAGGAGGATGCCACCCAGCGCTGGGTAGACAACCGCCTGACTACGGCCTGCCGCGAAGGTTTCACCCTGGTCTACGACGAGTTCACCCGCTCTCGACCCGAAGCCAATAACATCCTCTTGGCGGTGCTGGAGGAGCGGTTACTCGTCCTGCCCACTATGAGACGGGATGACACCTACGTCAAGGTCCACCCCGGCTTCCGGGCCATCTTCACCAGTAACCCCCAGGAGTATGCCGGAGTGCACGAAGCACAGGACGCCCTCAGTGACAGGCTGGTGACTATTGATGTGAGCTACTATGACCGGGAGACGGAGATCGCCATTACCACGGCCCGTTCCGGCCTGCCCCAGGAGGAAGCTACCCGCATCGTAGATCTAGTGCGGGACTACCGGGCCTCTGGAGAGTATGACCAGGTTCCCACCCTGCGCGCCTGCATCATGATCGGTCGGGTGACGGCCATGCAAGGCTTGAAACTGTCGGCCCCGGATCCGCGCTTTGTGAGCATCTGCCTGGATATACTGGAGTCCAAGACCGCTTTTACCAGCCAGGCCCGGGAACGCCGCGCTCAACAGCGTAAGATGCTACTCAGCCTGATCGAGCACCATTGTGGCTGAAGGTTGAAGGTTGAAAGTGTCTAACCTTCCAACCTTTGATGAAAGGAGGGCAGCCGGGATGAAAGTCAAGAGTATGCGGGATATCCCTACCATTCAGGGGCTTCGCCACCACTCCATGCCGAAAACCCGAGAACAGGTTGTGACCGATCTGGCTAGCCTGGAGCGCGAGAAGGCCCGTCTGGGACGGGAGTTGAACATCTGGGTAGATAACCAGAAGAAAACGGAGGACCGGCTCAGGCAAGTGGATGAGCGACTGGCCCTCTTGCAGCAAATCATAGACCCGCCGGCCGCTGACGGTTCGGCGAAGGGTGCTAAAGCCCGCCCGTCGCGGGCCGAGGCAGCAGATGGCAGCAAAGGCCATACCCAGGGCTGGCGAGAGGTCTCGCTGGAGTACTAAAGGATTTTCGATTTGCGATTTTAGATTTTCGATTGTCCAAGGTTTTTCACCGCTAACAGTATAGAGGCCAAATCGCAAATCCGCAATCGAAAATCGAAAATCGAGAAGGGAGGGTAACCATGAGTGGCTTCGGCAACCTATGGCGCATCCGGACGCGCAAGCACATCCGCACCATGCTCTCCATCCCCACCAGTACCGGGCCGGATGGGGCTCTTTGGCCCAGACTGCAAGAAACGGAACGGCAACGGCGGGAAGAGAAACGCCTGCAAGCACGTCGGTGGTTGCACAAACAGCGGCGGCGTTGCTTTGCAGGACCCTGTTAAAAACAAGACTTTAACCGCA
>DYIS01000298.1:2306-3431 GCA_020723545.1 Ktedonobacter racemifer | reverse complement strand
GTCTGCGCGAGAGGAATGACTTGCCCGTGCCAGGCAAGCCACTGATCAAGAAGAGCACCGGTTTTGAGGTGGTCTCGGCACAGATCTTCAGTTCGGCCTCAACGCGGGACATGGCCTCGGTTAAGAACTCGGGGTCGATCCTGGCCAAAACTACGTCACCTTCGTGGTCTCATAGCGTAGTCAGCCTTGTAGCCAGCGATTGCGCATCATTTTTCACGTGGTTGGCGGCTATTATACCAGATTCTCGCCAATTAGCAAGGGCTGCCCGGCTCTACAGCAGCGCGCTTTGCTTGCGCGCCCTTGGCAATTATTGTAGAATACGAGGCGCTCGGCCTTGAGGTTGGAAGCTGGAATAGGGACCGGATGTTGCCGGCGGTAAGGGTTTTCCTGGGAGCCCTGGGAGACGTCTACTACGAGCTGTTTTTGCTGGTGGGCGTGAATCTCTTGTGGCTGGTGGGGATGATCACGATCATCCCCGCAGTGCCGGCCACCGCTGCCGTGTTCTATCTCACCAGTCAGATGGTCAAGGGCGAGAGCATCGACTTTGGAACCTTCTTTCGTGGGTTCCGGAACTACTTCGCCCAAAGTTGGCTGCTCTTCGCGGTCAGCCAACTGATTTCCCTGGTGATCCTGGCCAATGTCGTTTTCTACATTAACATGGACAGCGAACTCCTTCGGTTGATCGGGATACTTTGGGCTTATGCCATGGTTTTCTGGCTCTGCGTGCAGATGTATACCTTTCCCTTGCTCATAGAGCAAGGAAGTAGAGGGATCTTCAGAGTGCTGCGTAATGCAGTGCTTTTGACCCTGGATAACCTGGTATTTACGCTCACTCTGTTGGTAATTCTTGTGCTCTTCGTCACTCTCAGTTCAGTGCTGGTGATAGTTATCCCTCTGCTTCTAGCCTGCATCGTGGCGACGGTTCAGAATAAGGCGGCTTTGCTCTTACTCGAGAAGTACCGGTAGCGCAGGTGTAAACTTGTCACTCACCCACCTTGGCACGCGCTACAACCTGGTTGCCCTCCTGGGGGAGGGTGGGATGGCCCAGGTCTACCGGGCCCACGATAATCTCCTGGATCGACCGGTGGCCATCAAGATCCTGCGGGATCAATATGCCAACGACCC
>DYIS01000298.1:0-2296 GCA_020723545.1 Ktedonobacter racemifer | reverse complement strand
CCTTTCTGGCGCGGTTCAGGCACGAGGCGCAGGCCGAGGCGGGGCTGTCGCACCCCAACATCGTAAACGTCTACGACGTGGGCCAGGAAGACGGCCAGCAGTTCATCGTAATGGAATATGTTGAAGGGGAGAACCTAAAGGAACTCATCCGGCGCGAAGCCCCCCTGGCCCTGGGCTTTTCTCTCGATATCGCTGCTCAAGTCTGCGATGCGGTTCAATCTGCTCACGACAAGGGGATCATCCACCGGGACGTCAAGCCGCAGAACATCATCATCGCCCCTGGGGGCAAGGCCAAGGTCGCGGACTTCGGGTTGGCCAAGGGGCTGGCCTGGTCCTCCGTCTCGGAGGCAGGGGTGGTATTAGGGACCGCTCACTACCTTTCGCCGGAACAAGCCCAGGGGCAGGCCGCGACGGAGTCCTCCGACGTCTATGCCATCGGCGTGGTCCTCTACGAGATGCTCACCGGCCGGTTGCCTTTTCAGGGAGACACGGCAGTGGCGGTGGCCTTGCAACACGTTCAAGATGAGCCCGTGCCACCGCGGCGTCTGAACGCGCGTATCCCCCAGCAGGTGGAAGGCATAATCCTCCGGGCCATGGCCAAGGACCCCTCGGGGCGCTTCGCCAGTGCCCGGGAGATGGCCGAGGCCATTCGCGCCTATGTCCGGTTCGGCGAGGAGACCACGTCAGCCTTTCAGCCGGTTCAGCCGGCGAAGCCAAAAAACCACACAACGCCGCGAGTCATTCAGCGCGAGCCGGACCTGCTGGCAGAGGAACCGGCGACCGCCGGGGTGGACTGGCTTTTGTTGTTCCTGATTTTGACCACTATCGTCTGCGTCCTGGGGTTGGTACCCCTGGGTATCCAGGTATACGGCGCCTTAGCAAGGCCGACGCCGACCCCTCTGCCCAATGTTACCGTGCCCGACCTGGTGGGGCTTGATCTGGCCCAGGCCGAGGCGCGCCTGGGTGCCCTGGGACTGCAACTGCAATCAACTGGAGAAAGGTACGATGACAAGGTCCCCGCGGGCCGCGTATTAGCTCAATTCATCCCCTCCGGCAGCACGGTGAAGACGGGCGAGGTCGTCCAGGTCCTGGTCAGCAAGGGGCAGGAGCTGATAGCGGTGCCGCCGCTGGTGGACCGCAATGTGGACCATGCGATAGATATCCTGGAACGGCTGGGCTTGAAGGCTGACCGCAGGGATGAGCCAAACGAAAAGGTGCCGGAGGGCATAGTATTCGAGCAGTTCCCGTCGGCCAATACGTCTGTCCCTAGAAATAGCCCTGTTCGGCTTTCGGTCAGCAGCGGAAATCGGGTAGCCGTCCCCGACCTTTTCGGCAAGTCTGAGGCGGAGGCCCAGAGCACTATACTCGGGCTGGGCCTGGCCACGGCTCCGGTCAATCGGCAGGGTGTCGGCGACGTTCCGGAAAACCAGCGTTGGGTTTTCGGTCAGGTGCCCGTAGGCCATGTCATCAGCCAGACTCCTGGGGCTGGCACCTGGGTTAAGAGGGGTACGACCATCTACCTTGCCGTCAGGCGGGAATAACCCATCGGCTATCGAGAAGGGTGAATACTTATGGGAAAACTGGGGGAGATCCTGCGCCAGGCTCGTCAGGAAAGAGGCTTATCACTGGCTCAAGCCGAGGAAGCAACGCGGATCCGCCGGAAGTTCCTGGTGGCATTGGAAGAAGAGGATTATGCCACGCTGCCAGGGAGTGTCTACGTTAAAGGTTTCTTGCGCAACTATGCGACCTACCTGGGCCTCGATGGTGAGGAGGTGCTGAGGATCTACCGGGAGGCTGAAGCCGCGGCAGCGGCGCCGGCCGAAGTTCAGGCACCTCCTAAGCTGCCCAGGGCCTTGCCACAGGTGAATTTCGGCTGGGTCATGGGCACCGGGCTGGTCCTCTTATTCGCCCTGGGAATGCTATCGCTATTCCGGCAATACACGTCCCGGACCTTGCCTGCACCGACCCCAGAGATCGTTACCCCGACGCCGATCCCGCCTACCGCCACGGCAGTTCCTACCCCCACCCCTTTGCAGGAGGCCTTCGTGCCCGATCTGGTGGGGGTAGACCTGGCCAAGGCTGAGGTGCAATTGCAGCAGTTGGGGCTGAAGATCGAGATCGTTGCCCGCAAGTTCGATCGCGCGCCGGTCGGTACGATATTGGCTCAGGCCGTGCCGAAGGATACCAGGGTGAAGCTCGGCGAGAGCATCAGCGTTACCGTGAGCTCTGGCCCGGCGCCCCAGGCAGAGCTGCCCCCGGTGCCCAACCTGGTCAACATGCCCTTTGGCGACGCACA
>DYIS01000297.1 GCA_020723545.1 Ktedonobacter racemifer | reverse complement strand
CGCGCCAGGCTTCAGTATGGATGACGACCGATGACCTCTCGCTCGCTACTGGTCTACTTGAAGTCAGGGTGAAAGTAGGGCTGGCACAATTAGAGACTGCCGGCGCTGTTCAACACCTGGGCGACGAAGGATCGCGGATGTTGCTGCGTCTCGGCCCATGGGACGAGGCCGCCGTGCAGGAAACAACCGCCGGCGTAGAAGAGCGCCGTCGACACCGGCGGGCACAGCTGGCCAAAATGACCGCCTATGCCGAATCGAACGCCTGCCGCCGCCGCATCCTGCTGGATCACTTCGGCGATCAAAGCCTCACCGAAGCCCCTCGCTGCTGCGATAACTGCCTGGCCCAGCAACCCGCCACGGTCTGCCCGCTACCCACGGACGTTTCCAGCCTTTCCCAGGCCGAACGAACCGCCCTGATTATCCTGGACGCCCTGCGCCGCTTGAAGTGGGAGGTTGGGCGCGAGAAACTGGCCCAGTTGCTGAAGGGATCGAGGGCCAAGGAAATGCAGCAGTTCGGCTACGACCAAAACCCCTATTACGGCCGGCTGGCAGTCCTCTCTCTGAAAGAGATCGAGGACCCGATCGGGCAGTTGATTGCGTCGGGATATCTCAAAGTGATTGGAGGCAACCGTCCTGTGCTGCGCCTGACGCCCCAAGGCCAGGCGGCGCTCAAGGCGCGGGCATCCATTCCACTCCGTCTATCGCGCACAGTGCGGCCGGAGGCAGTCGCACGCAAGCAAGCCGAACGCGAAGTTGGGGGCACTGTCGCGCTCACCGCCCAGATGTTTGCCCAAGGCCTGACTCCGGCTCAAATCGCCACCCAACGTGGGTTGAGCCAAGATACCATCTACAGTCACCTGGCCCGGCTGATCGGCGGAGGGAAACTGCCGCTCTGGGCAGTGGTGGCAGAAGAAGTCGTCGCGCAGGTGAGATCGGCGATTGCTCAGGTTGGCGATATTTCTGCGCTTGTGCCGATCAAAGCTCTCTTGCCCGACTCCATCTCTTACGGCCAGATTCGCTGTGTGGGTGAGGCGTGGAGGCGAGAACAGGGCGATTCCGGTGAGTCAACAGAGATGCAACAGGCTATAAAGCATGAAACCAATGCCATCGTCGCGTTTCTGGCTCGCCCCCACCCCCGACCGCTGTCCGGCCCTTGGCACGTGGGTTGGGCGCTCGGTTTCCACAGCCGTTTCGCCGGCGCCGACTGGAGCCGCAGCCCGGTCGGCGAACTGGCCCATCGCCTGAAATACCAGGGCGACCCCTCCGCCCTGCCGCCCCTGGTGGAGCAATTCCTGACCCTGTGCGCCGAACACCCTGAACTGACCGATGTAGATGCCATCGTCCCGGTGCCACCTTCCACGGCGCGCGCCTTTGACCCGGTGAGCGCACTGGCTGAGGCGCTGGGCCGGCAGTTGGAACGGCCGGTGTGGCCTGTTCTGGTCAAGACACGCCGCACCGCACCCCAGAAAGAGCTGCGCACCCTGGCCCAAAAGCGCGCCAACGTGGCCGGCGCGTTTGCCGTGCAGAGCGACGTGCGCGGCAAACGGCTGCTCGTCCTGGACGACCTGTACGACTCCGGCGCGACCCTGGAAGAGCTCAGCCGCGTCCTACGCCAGGCAGGAGCGGCGCGTTTGTGCGTCCTCACCCTGACGCGCACCATTCATGCGGATGCATAGGGGACACATGAGCAAACTTCACTGGCTGGCTCTCAGCGCCATCCCCGGCATTGGCGGCGTCACCGCCCGAAAGTTGGTCGAGCGTTTTGGCAGCGCGGAAGCCGTGCTGAACGCGCCCGACGAGGAACTAAAACGCATGCCGCGCATCACCGCCGAGGTCGTGGCCCGTCTGCAGATGGTTTCGCTGGACGTGCTGGAGGCAGAGCTGGCTGCCCTGGCCGAGGAGGGCCTGCAGGTGGTGACGTGGGACGACGCCGACTATCCACTCAACCTGCGCCAGGTCGGCGACGCGCCACCCGTGCTCTTTGTGCGTGGCGACCTACTTCCCGAGGATGCCCACGCGGTGGCCATCGTGGGCACCCGCCAGCCAACGCCGCGGGCTATGGCACTCGCAGAGACCCTGGCCCAGGAGCTGGCGAGGCGCGGGCTGACCATCGTCAGCGGGCTGGCATCAGGCATTGACACCGCCGCCCATCGAGGCGCGCTCCAGGCAGCCGGTGGGCGCACCCTGGCCGTGCTCGGCTCCGGCCTGCGCGTCATTCATCCCCGAGAGAACATCCCCCTGGCCGAGACCATCACCCAACGGGGCGCGTTGCTATCCGAGTTTCATCCCAATACCCCGGCCCGTGGTCCCAACCTGATGGCGCGCGACCGCATCGTCAGTGGGCTGAGTCGGGCAGTGATTGTGGTTGAAGCCAGCGAGAAAAGCGGCAGCCTGGACACTGCCGCTAAAGCCCAGCGCCAGGGGCGATTGCTCTTCGCCGTGCCTGGCAGCCCCGGCACGCAGGCCCTGCTTGCTGAGGGCGCCGAGCCCCTCGATCTTCGGACCGCCGACCTGGACAGCTTAAGCCAGCGCATCCGCGACCACTCCGCCTACGGAGACGAGACACAGCCAGGCTTGTGGAACACGTAGGACAAGTTGGCAACTTGTCCCACCAAAGGAGCTCGTGGAACACGTAGGACCCCGATGCGGCATCGGGGTCCAACCAAAGGAGCATCATGGCCACCCGTGGCGAAGTGCTTGTTGCCATTCTCAACAACCTGCTCGACCTCGCCGTCGCGCGCGACCAGCACTGGTACCGCATCCCGGTCAGCAGCGCCCACAAGTGGTTGAAAAATCGCTGGCCGCCACAGTGGTTGGCGTTCTACCAGACCAAAGTCTTCGGCAGCGAGGCCTTTGCCGTCAACTACTACGCCCGTGTGCTCGACGTGCGCCAGGTTTACCGCTGGCAGCTTTTCCCCGATCAGCCTCACGACGAAAAGGGAGAGCGCCGCTACTACCAGCTTATCCTGACGCCTCTGCGGCAACTGCCTCAGCCGATCATCAGCCGTCGCTTGCGGCGCATCGTCTTCATCCCGACCACCTGGGAGAAGTTCATCAACGCCGTCGAGATCAACGACCTCTACGACGAGAGTTCGCTGGAAGACCGGCTGTGGGCTGAGCTGAAGCGGTTGCAGATCAGCGCCGAGCGACAGGAGTTCGTTCAAGTGAATGGACGTAATTATGCCCTGGACTTCGCCATCTACTGCACATCGGGCAACCTGGACGTGGAGACCGACGGCGATGCCTAGCACGCCGACCCGGAACGTATTCCCCTGGACAACCGGCGCGATAATGACCTGGAGACGGCAGGCTGGAAGCTATTGCGCTTCAACACCCACCACATCCACGAGCAGATGGCGGGATATTGCCTGCCCACTATCGCCGAGAACGTCAACAAATTGGGCGGCGTAGACGAAGGCCGGCTGGTGCCGCGGCGAA
>DYIS01000296.1 GCA_020723545.1 Ktedonobacter racemifer | reverse complement strand
TCTACAGCGTTTCTCCATTTATTCACCGCTGAGAACGCAGAGTTCGCAGAGTTTTTTATGGACTTTTCAGCCCACTCAGCGCTCTCTGCGAGCTCTGCGGTGCAAAATTGACTGCCAAACTCCCAGCAACATCCAACAGGGAGACTACCTCTCTTTACTGGTAAAGAAAGCCCCATGGTTGGCCCTAATCCATTTCGACGGCCTTTCGGCGCTGGGAGTACCGATACGAGTTGAGGAAGAGCAGGAAATCCTGAGGTCTGGCACGCCGCTCACCGCTGATCCCCAGAGAGAACAGGTAGAAGCCTTTCTCCTTGACCGCGGAACAGAAACGCTCCACCTGTTCCCTGGGCACGGTGGCGGTGCTCATGATCGGGACGAAACCGGGTTTACCGCTGGTGATGTTGATGTCGCAGATGCACCAGTCTTGCTCGGTGGCGGTCAGGGCAACCTCCACCTGATCTGGGCTCACCGACTGTTCACGGAGGATCTTCAGGTAGCCAAGGTAATAATCCGCGGGGACCTGCAATACCACCGAGGGGTAGGCCTCGGGCCCATAGTTGCACAGGCCTACGAAGATCCGGATGTCGAGCTCAAGGTAGTCTTTTTCCCCTGGCGCCTCCAATGCTGCCCCCCATAGATAGGGATACCGGAACCCAAAGCCGTCTCTGGGGCTCATTATAATGCAGAAGCACGTCCCAGGCAACCGGCAAAGTTACCAGGGACCAGATATTGACACTTTTGGAAGCGTAGACTATACTTTGCACACGGCGATGCGCCGGTTCACGGCTTTTTTCGGCTCGGTTTCTTTACTGGTACAGAAAACCTGTTGACCCCAATCCGAAGGAGGCTCATGGAAGCCCTGACAACTAGCCCCATTCCCCCCGCTGAGCCGCGCTCGCTAGAGGAGACCGGCATAAGCCTGGGTTTTCTGGCCGACCTGGCCCTTAAAACCATCTATCTCAAGGGTGAGATGAGCGGCCAGGAGGTGGCCAATGCCTTGGGGCTACCCTTTGCCAACGTGGTGGATCGCGTTCTGGAATTCCTCAAACGTGAAGAGCTCTGCGGGGTTACTGGAAGCCGAGGATTCGGTGAAAGGGCCTTTCAGTACGTCGTCTCTCATAAGGGCACTGACAGGGTTCGAGAGGTTTTGTTGCGGTCCCAGTATGTGGGGCCGGCACCGGTGACCCTGGAGGCCTACTGGGCTATGGTCAAGCGGCAGTCCGTAAACCAGGTGACGGTGAACTGCGATGACGTGAGGCAGGCCCTCTCGCACCTGGTTTTGAGCCAGGCTACGCTGAACAAGATCGGTCCGGCGGTGAACTCGGGGAAATCGATCTTCCTCTACGGGCCACCTGGCAACGGCAAGACCAGCATGGCCGAGGCCATCGCCCTGCTTCTGAAGGGCTGGGTATACATCCCCTACGCCGTGGAGGTGGATGGCCATGTGATCAAGGTTTTCGACCCCCTGAATCATCAGGCGGTGGAAATGCCGGCGGACCGCGATGCCACTCCTCCCCCCGGGCTTCCGCGGCGCGACCATCGCTGGGTGCTGGCAACACGCCCGGTGGTGATGGTGGGGGGTGAGCTCACCCTGGAAAGCCTGGACCTGGTTTACGACGATATCGCCAAGTATTACGAAGCGCCGTTCCAGATGAAGGCCAACGGTGGGATGTTCCTGATCGACGACTTCGGTCGCCAGCAGGTGCGGCCCAGGGATCTGTTGAATCGCTGGATCGTGCCCCTGGAGAAGCGGGTGGATTACCTGACCTTGGCAACGGGCAAGAAAATCGAGATACCGTTCGATCAGTTGATCGTCTTCTCCACCAACATCGCTCCCAGGGAACTGGTCGACGAGGCCTTCTTGAGACGGATCCGCCACAAAATCGGCGTCGAAGACCCATCGGAAACCCTGTACCGGAAGATCTTCCAGCTCGTCTGTGACCAGCGAGGCGTGCCTTTCGAACAGGCTGCCTTTGACTACCTGCTTCAAGAGCACTATCGCAAAGTGGGCCGCGAATTAAAGGCCTGCCACCCCCGGGACATCATCGAGCAGATCATCGACATCGCCCGCTTCCAGGATGTCCCGCCGACCATGTCTAAGGAGCTGATCGACCAGGCCTGCGAAACCTACTTCGTGGCCTTCTAGCTTCATCCTGGAGACACCGGTTAGCCGGCAATGGCTACAGGAGCGAGGCTCCAATGCCGCTCGAGGCGAAGATGTCAGAGACAGCCACGGAGAAGGCACAGGCCATGGGGCGCACGATGGTGATGCTCCGCTACCTGGTCGTGCTGTCCTTCCTGCCCCTGGCCCTCTTCACCTCGGAAGCAAAGCCCTACCTTGCCCTCTTGATTCCCTTCTGTGCCCTGGTCTTGCTCTTCAATGCCACCGTCTCCCGGCTGCTGCCCTCGCTCTCCCACCGGATCCTGCTCGTGAGTTGGTTGCTCGCCCTTAGCGATGGCGTCTTCGTCACCATAGCTGTTGCCTTGAGCGGAGGCCTGAAGAGCCCTTTTTTCTTGCTCTATCTCCTCAATATCATCGAAGCGGCCATGTGCCTGAACCTCCAGGCCAGCGTGGGTTTAGTCCTGGTGGATGCGGTCCTCTATCTGGCAGCTTCGCTCTTACCCTGGAACTCCTTCGACCTGGCCAGTGACCTGGTGTACTTCTCGATCAATGTGTTGGGCTTTCTGTTCGTGTCTGCTTTTACCGGACTCCTCTCTGCCTCCGAGCAACGCCACCGGGAAATGGCAGTCCTGGATCCCCTCACCGGCCTCTACAATCGGGCCTACCTTTTGGCCCGGCTGAACGAGGCCATCCTGCAGGCCAGGCGAATGGGGCTGGAAGTTTCCCTGCTCATGGCCGATCTGGATCACTTCAAAAGGGTAAACGACAGCTACGGTCACGCTAAGGGGGATGAGGTGTTGCAGGCCATCGCTGCCTGCATCAAGCGGAATCTGAAGATGTTCGACGTCGCCTGCCGCTATGGGGGCGAGGAGATGGTGGTGGTGCTGCCCCATCTTCCCAAAGCTCAAGCGCTGAGGGTCGCCGAGCGCCTGCGGGCAGCCGTGGCCACAGAGCCCATGGCGTCCATGGCCCAGACCATCAGCATCGGCGTGGCCACCTATCCGGAAGATGGGGGCACTCCGGAGGAGTTGTTGAGGTCAGCCGACATCGCCATGTATCAGGCCAAACGCCAGGGGCGCAACCGCGTCTGCGGCCACGAGCCGGGCCAGCAGGATCTCAGGAAGCAGTAGCCGGGGTCAGTCTCACCTTCACTAGAAAAAACAAGATAATACGAGATCTGTCACGAGACTGCATCGCGCCCAATACCTGACCTCATCGAGTCCCACCGCCCAAGGTTGCTTCGCCTCTCGCCTGGGTGTATAATGAAGCAGCATGCTCGGGGCATCGCCCTTCAGTGAAAGGAGACACAGATGCCCGAATTGGTCCCCGGCAGCATG
>DYIS01000295.1 GCA_020723545.1 Ktedonobacter racemifer | reverse complement strand
ACCGCCCTGCCTCCCACGGCGACCGCCACGGCCGTCTCCACGGCCACCCTGGTAGCTACCCCGACTCGTACTGTGCCAACCATCGCTGCCACCGCCACGCCTGGTCTGGCGTTGCCGGCCTTGATGCCCAATTTCTCCACGGCCGTGGCCGTGGCCAGCCTGGTGAGTTGCTGCGCGTTTCTGTCATTCCTGCTGTTGGTTGGGTTGCTGATGTTCTCGGTTACCAGGCGCGGCAAGCCAGGCTGACCGATGGATGGGCAGCTCTAAACCTATAAATCTACTCTGAGGAGGCAAGAATGGGAGCCTACAAGGATGCGGCGCAACTGTACGACGTGCTGGGGACACTTTTCGCCACCCTGAGAGATGACCCGGAGATCGGGCCGAAGGTGCAGGCCTCCGGCCTGGTCATCAGGTTCAGGTACACCGAGCCTGATTCAGAGATAACCATCGACTGTACCAAAAGCCCCCTGGAGATCATCTTCGGGCCCAACGACCGCAAGCCAACAGTGGACATGTCCATGAAGGCCGACGTGGCCCACCAGTTCTGGCTCGGCAAGGTGAACCTGGTGGCCGCCCTCACCCGGGGCCAGATGGTGGCCAAGGGGCCTATCCAGTCCATCATGAAGCTACTGCCCATCATCAAGCCCGCCTACGCCCTCTACCCGAAGATCCTCAAGGAGAAGGGCCTGGAAGCCATGATCACGTAGTTCTTGCCAGGGTACCCTATATCCGTTAATCCGTTTTGCATCCGTTGTCCACATCCCTTGCCGGTTATCAGCCATCTCAGGAGGCGAAAGTGTACGGATATAGCGGCAAGCTGCTGGAGGTAAACCTTTCCCGCGGCACCGTGGCCGAAATCCCCCTGGGTGATCCAGAGCCCCTGCGCCGGTTCCTGGGCGGGAGCGGCTTAGCCGCCAGGTTGTACTTCGACCGCACGCTGGCTCAAGGAAAGAAGCCGGAGCCGCTGGGTGCCGACAACCCGCTCCTCGTCTTGCCGGGCCCCTTGAACTGCAGCCGGCTGCCGGGGACCAGCCGCTTCTCCGTGGCCACCAGGTCACCGCTCACCGGCCTCTGGGGTGACTCCAGTTGCGGCGGCAACTTCGGGCCCACCCTCAAGTACACCGGATATGACGGGATCGTCTTCACCGGCACCTCGCCTGAGCCGGCGTATCTGTATGTAGATGAAGCCACCGCTGAGCTCAGGGGTGCCTCGTTTCTCTGGGGCAAGGATACCTACCAAACCGAGGATGAGCTGATCGCGCGCCACGGCAGGGGCACCCGGGTGCTCTCCATCGGGCCAGCGGGCGAAAACCTGGTCCGCTATGCCAGCCTGGTGAACGACCGGGGTGCGGTGGCCGGCAGGGCCGGCATGGGAGCGGTGGCGGGCTCAAAGAGGCTCAAGGCTATCGCCGTGAAAGGCAACAAAAGGGTGGAGTTGGCCGATCCGAAAGCGGCGGAGGCCATCGCCAGAACCGTCCGGGCCAAGGCCAGAGAGAGCATGACCATGCAGGCCTTCACTTCCCTGGGCACCGACGCAGTCATGTACCTGGGCGGGGCCATGATGGGCGACGTGCCCACCAGGAATTGGCGGACCACCTTGTGGGAGGAGGGCTACCAGAAGCTGGACGGGGCGGCCATGGCCGAGACCATCCTGGTAAGAAACGCGGCCTGCCTGTACTGCCCGGTGGGATGCAAGCGGGTGGTTAAGGTCGATCAGGGACCCTACCGAATGCCACCGGGCTCCGGACCAGAGTACGAGACAGCAGCGGCTTTGGGAGCGATGTGCCTGGTGGACGACCTGGAGGCGGTGGCTTATGCCGGCCGCCTCTGCGACCTCTACGGGATGGACACCATTTCCTGCGGCGCCACTATCTCGTTCGCCATGGAGGCCACCGAGAGGGGGTTGTTGAGGAGTGAGCTGTCCTGGGGCAATGCTGCGGCGGTGATCGGCATGATCGAAAAGATCGCCCGGCGAGAGGGCCTGGGAGACCTCCTGGCCGAGGGTTCAAAGAGGGCGGCGGCGAAGATAGGCGGCGCCGACTTCGCCGTGGAGGTCAAGGGTCTGGAGGCACCGATGCACGATCCCCGGGCTTTTCACGGGCTGGCGCTCTCCTACGCCACCGGCACAAGGGGGGCCTGCCACATGGCCTGCGAGACCTACGCCCTGGAATCGGGCACAGTCTTCCGACCAGAGCTGGGGTTGGCAGGGCCTTTTGAAAACCAAACCGGCCAGGGCAAGGCCGGCCTGATGGTCAAGGCCCAGGACTGGGGTGCCCTTTTGAATTCGCTGACGATTTGTCAGTTCATCAACTGGAACTATACTGCTACTGAGCTCGTGGAGGCTACCAACGCCGTCACCGGCTTCGGCTACACGTTAGGCGAGTTCATGGAGACCGGAGCCCGCATTTGGTACCTGAAACGCGGCATCGGCTGCTTGCTCGGGGCCACCGCCGCCGACGATCGTGTGCCGTCCCGCGCTCTGGCTTCGCTGGAGCAGGGGGTCACTGCTGGATCGGAGCCGGATTTCGAGCTAATGATCAGGGAATACTATCCCCTGCGGGGCCTGGATGCCCAGGGTCGGCCGTCACGGGAGAGACTGGTACAGCTAGGCCTGTCGGACCTGGCAAATCTGCTGCATGGCCAATGATGACTCCGCTGAAAAAACAAGGGTTTGACCGCAGAGCCCCGATACATTACATAGAATCAAAGTATCGGGGCAGAGCACGCAGAGCGCGCCGAGATTTTCACTTTGTTTCTCTATGTCATCGGCGTTCTGCGGTGAGAAAACGGCTGGAACGACCTTTTTTCAGTGGGGTCAATGATCGTTCTCACAGCAGACCTATGGTGATCGTATGTTTCTTGCGCTGTACTTTTTGACCGGGGCCTTCTTCGGGATCCTGGTCCTGGGGAACCTATGGATCTCCGGAAAGACGAGCTGGCTCGGGGCATGCTTCGTGGCTGCCATGGTGCTGGTGGCCTGGCCGGTGGGCCTGGCCTTCTACATCCTGCTCGGTGCCATTGGGGTATTTCTGTATCGGCTCAAGCTCCTCCGCGAGTGATAGATTAAGAGCTCCCGGGAGCGGTGGACACCCGCATCATAGCTCCTGTCTCCTGAAAATGGCCCAGGCGGTGACCAGCGAGACCATTATGACGCCCAGGCTGATGCCGTAGCCCCTCCACAGGTCACCGTCGGCCGTCCCGTTGATCAGGCGGGCCCCCTGCACGTACAGGCCCTGGACGGTGTAGGCACCCACCCGGGGCAGGTTGCCCAGGATGAGCATCAGGGCGAAGAAGAGGACGCCCGCGCCGCCGGCCGCCGCCTGGCCCTTGAAGATCACATGGACAGTGCTGGCCCTAGATTCAGCACCTTTCCATCCTGCAAGTGCACCGCCCGGTCGGCCTTGGCGGCGAGGGCCTCGTCATGGGTGACCAGGACGATGGTGATGCCCAACTCCCGGTTCAGCC
>DYIS01000294.1 GCA_020723545.1 Ktedonobacter racemifer | reverse complement strand
GTCGAGGTGGCCGTCGGCGTTGAGGTGGCAGTGGCCGTGGCTGTGGGGATAGGCAATGAGGTCAGGGTTGGTGTAGGAAGGGGGGTCGGCCACAGTTGGGCCAGCATAGAGGGCCGGGGAGAGCTGGTGCTCACCAGTAGAATGGCCGCGAACACTATGCCGTTGAACCCCCACCGCAGGAACCTTCTCACTCCGGGCCAGTGCACCTTTCTATCGGGCAGTGGATGATCAGATACCACGCCCGCCCATGATTCTGGTGGCCACCCGCTCCTGTCGCATACTATCACAAGTCCTGACCGTTGACAAGTCGAGACCGATAGCAGTTGGGCCGGGGCTCTACCCCGGCCCAACTGGTGGGCGCGAGAGCGTGTCTTCCAGCACAGTGGAAAAGAAAAAAGGCAGGCTGGGTGGTGGCCCAACCTGCCTTGGGTTTCCGGGCTGTAGTCTCTAGCCTCCGGACTCTAGCCCACCTTCGTCCCGCAGTTATTGCAGAATTTGGAACCGGGGGCCAGCTCAGTGCCACAGTTAGAGCACTTCAGGGGACCCGCGATCCTGGCGCCACAGTTGGCACAGAACTTGGAGCCTTGTGGTATCTGGGCCTGGCACGAGGGACAGGCCATCATGGCCGCTGCAGCACCGGCTGCCGCCCCGGTGGCCGCTGCTCCAGGGGCCGTAACCTGGGCACCTGTTCCCGCCATCCCGGCCTGCACGACCTGGCCCATCATGCCCGCCATCATGGCGCCCATGCCAACGCCGGCCCCCAGGCCCATGCCGGCCTGGGCCAGCCCGCCTGCCCCAGCGCCGCCGCCCGCCAGGGCCGCGTCGCCTAGGGCCCGCGCCGCTTTGAACTGCAGGTAGGCTTGCATGTTGCCGATGGCGCCCATGGCCGCCCGCTCGTCGATGGCCTTGGCCGTGTCCTCGGTAGGCGTGATGGCGGAGACGTAGAAGGTCTTTAGATCTATGCCCAGGGCCGCAAAGTCGTCCCGGGCCAGGGCCCTGGCCGCCCCGCCGATCTCGATGTAGCTGGTGGGCAGGTCCAGGACGCTCTTCTTGCTCTCGCCCAGGGTGTCCACCAGCTTGGTGATCAGTATGCTCTTCAGAAAACTCTCGATCTGGGCCGTCTCGTAGATGCCCTGGCTGCCCACGATCTTGTTCACGAAGAGCTGCGGGTCATTGATCTGAGTGGAGAAGGTGCCGAAGGCCCGCAGGCGCACCATGCCGATGTCGCTATCGCGGAAGACGATGGGCTCGGGAGTCCCCCACTTCATGTCGATGAATTCCCGCATGTTGACGTAGACCACCGCCACCCGGAAGGGGCTCACCCCATCGAAGAGCTTCCCCAAAAGGGTGACCAAGACCGGCAGGTTGGCGGTGCTCAGGGTGTGGCGTCCCGGGCCGAAGGTGTCCAGGGCCTTGCCGTCGCGGAAGATCACCGCGGCCTGGCTCTCCTGGACCACCAGTTGATCGCCCAGGCGGAACTCGCCAGAGCCGCTCTCGGGCTTGCGGTGTACCATCTCCTGACCGGTCTCGTCGAAGAACTCGATCACCTGAAAGAGTTTGGTCATCGTTACCTCCTGTTAGTAATAAAGACGCAAAACAAACGGCAATCACGGCCGGCGGCCGGGACCGGAGCGAGCGAGGGGTCGATCGCCCGGCCCGGTCCACCGCCGCGCCTCGGCCGCTAGCGGCCCTTCAAGATCACGTCCTGGCGCCCGTTGTAGGCGAGGGCGACCTGGTCGATGTTGCCGATGAGCGCTGCCACCGCCGCATCCACTCCCTCCTTGGCAGCCACGGCGCTGGAAAGGGCACTCAGGGCATTGGTCAAGAGAGTGACCCCGTCGGCCAGGCCATTATCGTAGTTGTAGATGGCGTCCAGGTCGTCTTCCCGCACGGTCAGGGCGTCGAAGAAGCCGGCGTGACCATAGCTGGCGGTCTTGAGCCTGTCCACCAGGGTCTGGAGCTTGATGGCAGCCCTCTCCAGCTCACCCACCGCCTTGAGGTTGCCACTGGAGGCCAACTGCACCGATATCTCGTTCAGCCGGTTGCGCTGGTCGCCGAATTGCCGGGCCAGGTACATGCGAAGAAGCTTGTCGGCGTCCCGGCGCATCTCCTTGTTCTGGTAGCCGGACCAGCCGGGGATATAGCCTCCCAGCTTTTTCAGGATGTTGCGGTCGTCGTAGACTTTTTGCCTCAAATCTTCCACGTTTTCACCTCCTCGATCCGAAAAATCGGGGTCTGAAGACGCCGGTCACCGTAATCGATCAAAGGAATAGCTCTGCGCCACAGTACTGGCACTTGACGATGCCCTTGCCGACCAGCTCCCGCTCGGCGCCGCAGTTGGGGCACTTGTTGGTGCCCATTTCCACCGCATCCTTCGCGAACAGTGTGCCGGTCTTCCAGTCGATGTAGCCGGTGAACAGGCCCTTGCCCACCAGATCGTAGATGTAGTTCGTCACCTGCTCGCGGTTCAACTTCATCTCCAGGGCGATACTGGCGACAGATGCCCGGCCCTGGGCCTGCACCATGTTTAGGATTTTCTTCTCGCGTTCCACCTCCGCGACCTCCTGAGCCTCGCTCTGGCCTTTCACGAAGAGATATCCGCCAGCGGCCCAGAAAGGCAGGACCAGGAAAACCACCAGCAGGAAGAAGCCCAGGGCAATGGCCGGACTGTCGGCTTTCTGGGACAGGGCGCCCAGGCCCAGGAACAGGCTGCCACCCAGGCAGATGACGGTTCCGACTGCCAGGGAAATGGCGCCTGCCAGTCGGCCCATGCCAGACATCCCGGCGCTCCTCTCGAGTTATATACGCAGATTAAGGCTCAGGGTTGCTGTCGCCGGGTATTGTACCACAAGCGAGAGGAAAAGCAACAACTCTAGGCGAGCCTCCCCCCTCCTCAACCTCCGGCAATGGGTGGGAAGATGCCCACCCGATCGCCGTCGTGTAACGTGGTGCTCCGATCAGCCTGCAGGCCGTTCACGAAGGTCTGCTTGACCACGTCCTCAGGGATGCCCAGGGTCTGCCAGAGCTGCTCCACCGTGGAGCCCTGGGCCAGCTCTACCACGATGGGCTCGTTCAATGAAACCTCCGGGCGGTAACGGCGCAGAGTGGCGAAGAGCCTGGCTTCGATCTTGATCATGCGTGACCCTCTATCGCTTCTTGGTGAAATACCACTTGTACAGCAGGGACATATCATCGGGAAACAGGCCCAGGCGATCACCATCCCGAACGTGGCGCTCCAGGGCCGAAAGCTCGCCGTTGAGGAAGATGTTGCTGGTCTCCTCTTGGGCAATGCCCAAATGAGCCAGGATGTCCTGGATGGTCTCGTCCCCGTTTATCGGTACCTGGACGATGGAGTTTGCGGTGACCCCCTTCTCCGGCGCCAGACGGCGCAGCTTGCCGTAGAGCCACACTTCGATCACCGGCCTACCTCACACATATAGCATCGCCATGTTACTGGGGAAGAGACCCAGCC
>DYIS01000293.1 GCA_020723545.1 Ktedonobacter racemifer | reverse complement strand
GGGAACCATCGCTTGTATATGCGTATACGTAACACAATTTATGAAATAGACCACTTAGTTACCTTCGGTTAGACGATTTTCTCCCGGATCACTGCGCTGGCGTAATCCATGGCCATGACCACGATGGCGATGAGCCAGATGGCGGTGCCGGCCTGATTCCATTCCAAGAGATTGATGTACTGGATCAGAATAAAGCCGATGCCACCCCCGCCCACCAGGCCGATGACGGTGGCCATGCGCACGTTGATGTCCCACCGGTAAAGGGTGAAGGCAATGAACTGTGGCACTATCTGCGGGACCACGGCGTAGGCGATCACTTGTAGCCGGCTGGCCCCGGTGGCGGTGATGGCCTCGATGGGCCCCGGGTCGATGCTTTCGATGGCCTCGGAATACAGCTTCCCCAGGGCCCCGATGCCGTGGACGGCTAAGGCCAACACGCCGGCAAAGGGGCCAATGCCCACGACCACCGCCATGATCACGACAATGATCAGCACCTCGATGGAACGGAGCAGGTTGAAGAAGGTGCGGCTGAGATAGTAGGTTGCTCGCCCAAAGGGGGCGCCCATCATCAGGTTGCGAGCGCCCAGGAAGCTCAAAGGGATGCTGAAAATGACCGAGAACGTGGTGCCTATCAGGGCCAGGAAAATCGTCTCCAGCATGAGCCGTAGGGAAAGGATCAGGGTCTCGCTGGGTACGTACCAGTTCAGTTCCCGGAAAACCCGGGCCTCGATCCAGTAATCGCCTTGGGTCACGTCACCGGGCAGGACCACCTTGGCAGCAAAGCTACCCTGGGCGTCAGTAGTTATCTTGCCCAGCCTTGTCTCGCCGACCCAGATCAGGTAGATCACACCGGGCGTATCGGGCTTAAAATCGCGCCCCTTCACCTCTATGACGTCGCCGGGCTTCGCCACGCTGGGGTAGATCTCCACCGACGGCCCTGGTTTCGCTGGAGGTGTGGCCGGAGGGGGTGGCAATGCCCCGCTCTCCGCCCGGACCAGAAATGGGGTATCCGACTTCTGCATCTCGGTGGCACGTACGAAGAGGTCTGGCTGAAGAAGGCTGAGCACGATATGGTGCATGTTGGGCAGGCCGGTCACCAGATCGTACAGATTAACCTTGGTCACCCTGAAACCGTAGGCATAGGCCGCGGCGAGGATCAGCACCAAGAGGGCAGTGCGCAAGGGACCAAGGAGGCTAGCCGGCTTTGTTGGCGGGCGTTGGTTATTCATGGTGCTTGCGTCGCCTCCTCCGGCGTCAGTTCCGGCCCGATCTCCACCTGGACCGCCTCTTCGCCGTAGATCTCTTTAAAGCGCCGGTGGTCGATCTCCTGTGGCCGGCCATCGAAGACCAGCCGGCCATCCTTGAGGGCGATCACGCGGCTGGCGTAGCGGCGTGCCAGAGAAAGGAAGTGCAGGTTACAGATAACGGTAATGCCGTCCTCCTTGTTGATTTGCTCCAAGTACTTGAGGACGGAATGAGAGGTGGCCGGATCCAGGCTGGCCACCGGCTCGTCAGCCAGCATAAGCTTGGGCTCCTGCATCAGGGCCCTGGCGATGCCCACCCGCTGCTGCTGCCCTCCAGAAAGGGTGTCCGCCCGGGCCCGGGCCTTCTCCGCTATGCCCACGCGCTCCAGGTTAGCATGGGCACGTGCCACATCCTGGGCGGGGAAGCGATAGACGAGGCTCTTCCAGGGAGACACGTAGCCCAGCCGCCCGGAGAGGGTGTTGGTTAGCACCGAGGAGCGCTTCACCAGGTTGAACTGCTGGAAGATCATGCCTATCTTCAGGCGGATCTCTCGCAGTTCCTTTGGCGAGGCAGCGGTGATATCCACATCGTCCAGGTAGATCTTGCCAGAGGTGGGTTCCACCAAGCGGTTGATGCAGCGTAGTAGCGTGCTCTTGCCTGCCCCGGAAAGGCCCACGATGACCAGGAACTCGCCGTCGGCTACGGTGAGGCTAACGTCATCCAGGGCCTTTGTGCCATCTTCGTAGATCTTGGTCAAGTGCTCGATCTTGAGCATTGATGTCCCCTTTAGAAGGAACCAGGCCTCATCGTCTGGTTACCGGGTAGGAAGGAAACCGCGCCCTCTACTAGTAGAAATCCGCCGCCCAGCAAGAACGCAACAAGGAAACTGGGCAGAGGGGCCTCTGCCCAGTTTCGATGGGTCAAGGTCGACGTCTTGGGACCAGGATTGCCTCTAGGTTATTTGGGTGGCTTCGCTGCTTCCACCTCAAGGTCGATGCCCAGGGCCTGCACTGCCTTGCGGATCGGGTCGTAGTCCGCGTCCGCGCCCGGCACCAGGCCATCGATGTCGTAGAGTTCCTTGAGGGCCTTCTTACCGTCGTCGGTCTTGGCTATTTCCAGCAAGGCGTCGGTGATCTTCTTCACCATATCTGGGGGCAGGTCTTTGCGCAGGCTGACGGTGTCATTGGGGATGGGCTCGGTCTTAGCGATGATCTTCGTCTTTTCCAAAACATCCGGGATGGTTGCCTTAACCCGGAGGCGAGCCTCGCTGGGGCCACCGTCATAGGTGGCGCCGGCGTCGGCCTGTTTGTTATACACGGCAATGACCACCTTGTCGTGGCCGCCGGCCATCATGGTCTGCATGTCCTTGTCCGGGTTGATGCCGTTCTGGATCATTAGGGCCTTGGGATACATGTATCCGGACGTGGAAAGGGGATCCACAAAGGCGAACTTCTTGCCCTTGAGGTCAGCTAGGGTGTTGATGCCGCTATCCACGTGGGCGATGATCTGGCCGCTGTAGCTTTTGGACCCAAAGCGAGTGGTGGTGAGGATCACCTGGGCGCCGATCTTTTTGTGAGCCAGCACGTAAGAGAAAGGCGCAAGCCAGGCCACGTCGACCTTCTTGGCCCCCATGGCCTCGATGACCGCGGCGTAGCTGGTGGGCACGGAGACCTGGAATATGTACCCGGTCTTTGCCTCCAACATCTTGCCCAGCTTCTCCCCGCTGGTCAGCACCCGGGCAGTGTCCTGCGAAGGCACGAATGCCATCTTCACCGGGTTGTTCTTTGACCCCAGAGGCTCCGGGCCGCAGCCAGCCAGAAATGCCGGCACCAGAAGCCCTGCAACCAAGGCAACCATGAGCAAGGGATATAATTTGGCCCTCATCTCTTTCCTCCTGAGTTTAGTTGGTCACCGGAGTCTTACGGGCGGCTCCCACCTCCTTCCGTACATGAGAGCGTTGAAGAAGTAGGCCGTCGTAATGCCTGGTACGGAATGGGCACTACGAATGCGAGCCGATTCTCCAACCGCCTCTACATCTACATCATCTGACCCTGTACACTTAAAGCCGTGGGAGAAACCGATCTCGGGAACGAGGCCACGGGTCAACCCCGATCCCGTGAGGCTTTCTGAAGCTCCAGACCAATGATAAGCTAAAAGGGTAACCTTGTCAAGGAGCGAGTTGGCTCATCAAAAATCTTACTCTGAAGGGTATCGTTGGCTCATGAAAAA
>DYIS01000292.1 GCA_020723545.1 Ktedonobacter racemifer | reverse complement strand
CACCGCAGAGAACGCCGAGAGCGCAGAGATTTTCATTTATTCTCTGCGTCCTCTGCGTGCTCGGCGGTGAAAAAATCTTGTCTCATTTGTTAAAGATTCATCCTATGCTATGAAGGAGCCTGGCAAAGAACCTGGACAATCTGGCTCAGCTGGGAGGCGTAGTGCACCTCAACGCCAAGTGCTTCTTGGAAGTCACGCAGGGTGGCATCGTCCAGGGTCACCTCACCGGCCGAGTCGAACATGGCCCGGGGCAAGAATACTGTCTGGCCCAGATGTTGGCCCTTGAGCGACTCCAGCACGTCCGTGGCGGTGAGCAGGCCAGCTACGGTGACCGTCTCCCCGAAGAAACGATTCGCCACCGGAAGCAGCCGGAATCTCGTGGCTTTGCCGCGCCTATCGAGCAGCGATTGTAGCTCGGCCAGCGCTGGTGCCAGGACCGGCGCCGCCAGCGTGCCGGTGACCACGGTGACCGGGTTAGGGCCTTGGGGCGATGGCGTCACTCGACTGGGCCGAAGCCCTTGCCGCTTTATTCGCTGCCAGTCCAGGAGTAGCGAACGCACCAGGCCCACGCCGTTCTCGAGCTGGGGAAAGCCCTCGTAGGCACGGCCGCCGGGAATCCTGGCTCCCGCCAGGAGGTAGATCTCGTCACTGGCCCAGACCAGGCGTGTGCCAAACCGACGCCGGAACTGCCCTTGCCACTTTCTGGTTTCTGCGACAATCGCCCTGGCCTCCGACGACGACATCGTCCGGAGAGAGAGGCAGGTGACTGGCCGGTGCCGGGTCAACCCCACCGGCACGATGCCGATGGATTGGACTGTGGGATGGAGGTCCGAGAGGTCGGCCACGGTCCTGGCGAGATGCGCGCCGTCGTTCAGCCCTGGCGTGACCACGATCTGGGCGTGAATGCGTATGCGCAGCGTGCCCAGGCGACGGATCTGTTCCAGGATATCGGGGGCCCGGCGACTCCCCAGGAGCTGGCTGCGCAATTCTGGCTCGGTAGCATGGACGGACACGTACAGGGGGCTCAGGCGCTGTTCTTCCAACCGCCGCCAGTCAGCCTCGGTCAGGTTGGTAAGGGTGATGAAGTTGCCGAACAGGAACGAATAGCGGTAATCGTCGTCTTTTACGTAGAGCGACGGCCTCAGGCCCCGAGGCATCCCAGATAAGAAGCAAAAGGGACAGTCGTTGCGGCAACGCCGTATGCCGTCGAAAGTGGGGCTAAAAAATCCCAGGCCCAGGTCCTCGTCGGTCGCCTTGTGGAGGTGAAGGGCCTGAACCTGGTCGCCGCGCCGGACCACCAGCTCTAGCTCGTCCTCAGCCTGGTAGAAGCGATAGTCGATGACGTCGTGGAGGCGGTGGCCGTTGATTGCCAGGATCTGATCGCCCGGGAGGAGGCCCAGGCGGTGGGCGACGGAGTGCTCCCGGATGCTCTTGACCGCGGCGCCAGTGGACAAGTGGCGATCCTCGCTCATTCTGACCGGGTTGGAGCGTATTGTACAGAGGCTGGGGCCAAAAGTCAAACAACTGGGTGCCCTGGGAGCCGCTCCGAGGGTCCGGCGCTTGACATGCTGGACAAAACGTGTTATAATTAAATCGGTTTAGTAAAGCGGTTTACCTAAGCATACACCATTTGGATGTTAAAAAGGTTTATGCTTGCTTAGACCACTGTATATGAGCGTTAAGCATTGATAAACAGCCACATATGGAGGTCAGAATGCGGGTTTAACCGCGTCTGGGAGGAAATGGAACATACTGAATGAGAGGAGGAATGCTTATGGAAATCTGCCCAGGCTTTCTAGTACTACAACCGTACTTAATGGTGTTGTTTGGCCTAAGTGAGGTTGTAGTACTAGGGCCCCGGTCAGGGAACGCCCAACGATTGAGAGTTACACTAACAAGGAGGATGGAAACCATGAGACCCAAAGCATTGATCTTGCTGGGCGTCCTGCTCACACTTGTCCTGGCACCGGCGTGTGGACCTGTAGCCACGCCCACGCCGGCACGGCCAACGCCGACGGCGGCAGCGCCCCCACTGCCCTCGCCCACGCCTAAGCCGCCGGAGAAGGTAACGCTGACCTTTTGGAACTACTGGGACGGAAAAAACGCGGAGACCATTCAGGCACTGACCAGCAAATACAACAAGGAACACCCCAACGTCGAGGTCAAGAACGTCTTCATCGGCTGGGGGGAGCTGCTGCCCAAGCTGATGACTGCTGTTGCTGGTAAGGAGGTGCCCGACATCGCCGCCGGGGACATGGCCTGGATTCCCAAGCTGGTGGAGACAGGTGCCCTGGTGGAGCTGAACCCCTACATCGAGAAATCGGGTGTAAATGTTAACGACTTCTACCCGGAGCTGTTGAAGATCGACCGCTACGACAAGAAGTTCTATGCCCTGCCAGTAAGCACCAACAATCTGGAACTGTTCTACAACAAGGACCTCTTCAAGGCCGCCGGGCTGGACCCGGAGAAGCCTCCCAAGACCTGGGATGAGCTGGCCCAGATGGCGAAAAAATGCACCGACCCCGGCAAAGGTATCTGGGGCATGGAGCTGTTCACCCAGCCGGGGGAAGGGCTGACATGGCAGTTCCAGGTGTATCTCTGGCAGGCGGGCGGGGAGTTCCTGAGGGATGGTTACTCCAAAGCGGCCTTTAACACCCTAGCGGGCAAGAAGGCCCTGCAGTTCTGGGTGGACCTTATTCAGAAAGACAAGGCAGCCCCGCTGGCGCCATGGGGCCTCTTCGGCCAAGGGAAGGCCTGCATGGTGATGGACGGCTCGTGGATGGTGGGTATTTGGCGGAAGCAAGCGCCGTTTAATTTCGGGACGGCGCCCATGCCCATCCCGGCAGGCGGCCAGCCGGCTACCAACATGGGTGGGGAGCATATCTTCCTGTTCAAGACCACCTCGGAGAAGCAGCAGGCAGCCTGGGAGTTCGTCAACTGGCTGACCAGCACCGAGACGCAGGTGGAATGGGACACCCAGACAGGGTTCACGCCGGTGCGGGATTCAGTGGCCAAAAGCGAAACGTACCGCAAGTGGCTGATGGAGACAGAGCCACGGCTGGTGCCCTTCGTGGACAACCAGCGCTACGCCCATGCCCGACCGCCCATAACCAAGTACCCCGATGTCTCCGACACCTTCTCCAGGGAGTTGGAGAAGGCCCTGCACGGCACGGTCAATGTGGATAAAGCTCTGGCCAACGCCGAAGCTGCTGTCAACAAGGTGTTGGGGAAGTAGCCAAGGGGCTGTGATGGTGCACGATCCTGCGGGTTTTCGGGCCCGGGGTCTTTTCGCGAGGGCAAGGCCCCGGGCTTTTCTTTGGGTTGACGCGGTTGCCAATTGGTGTACAATACCGGACAGAGGTGATGTTGAGGCAGGTTCTGATGGCTCCCAGAACTAATACCTATATTAGACGTTGGCGAGAACTCTGGCGGCAAGGTGACATGTTGGCCGCTCTCGTGTGCCTGCTACCGGCGGCTGTCATTTTTGGCGT
>DYIS01000291.1 GCA_020723545.1 Ktedonobacter racemifer | reverse complement strand
ACAGAATGATACCAGGCTTCAGGAGGAACTCATAACTCAATTATGCAAGGCTCTCTAGTAAAGAAAGCTGGGCGCTGGTTTAAATGGCTATTGGATGAATTTTCTTTACTGGTGAAGCTTCTCCGCGTTCGTCCATGTCCAATCCCCGATATCCCAAAGAAGCTTTCCGTATTTTCCTGTGGTTACGCCATCTTCGCTCACCTCTGCTCGGGTCTTTGGCCTAGATTATAGCCCGAGAAGACCCTGGCACCAAGTCTTCAAGTCAAGCCTCTCGACATCGTCAACGCCCGGATCGCCCCATTCCTAAAGGCTCTGCAATTGGGTCAGGCGGTGCCGTCCGGGCGTGATCCCCGGAATAGGGGACCTCCTTCAGCGACGTTGCATTTCCCAGCAAATTGGAATAAACTTAATACAATAAGCATGAGCCTCGAGCTGATGGTGTCCCATGTTCGGTGAAGAGCTGATAGCAAAAGCCAGGCTCAGGCCACCGCGCCTGAAGCGGCAGACCCTCCCCCGCCCTCGCTTGAACTATCGCTTGGCTCAGGCCCTGGATTATCCTTTGACTGTCGTCCAGGCTGGTCCCGGCTATGGCAAGAGCACGCTATTGGCGGCCTTTCTCGCCGGACGCCCTGAATCCTGCTTCTGGTACACCGTCACCGAGCGCGACGCCGATCCGCTAGTTTTCTTCCTCCACATCATCTATGCCTTTCGCCAGCGCTATCCCACCATCGGCGACAAGGCCATCTCCGCTCTACAGAAAGACCACGGAGTCGTGGCCGCCTGGCACCAGGCCGGCGATCTTCTAGTAAACGATCTTTTCGAAGGATTGCCCGGAGAATCCTTTTTGGTGCTGGACGACTATCATCTGGTGGAACATCTGCCCGAGATCAATGCCATGACAGAGTATCTTATCGATGGGCTGCCCCGCAATCTCCACGTCCTCCTATCCACACGCCACCGGCCAGGGCTTAAGGGGATGACCAGGTGGCGGGCCCGGCGGGAAGTGCTCGAGATCACCGAAGGCGACCTGGCCTTCACCACCGAGGAGATCGAGGCCCTTTTTCGCACACAATACGGCATTGCCCTGGCCCAGGCTCACGTGGAAGCCCTGGCTCTGGAGACCGAGGGCTGGATCATCGCCCTGCAGATGATCTACCAGGGCATGCAGACCAGCAAGACCGAAAGCCCCGACCAGCTACTGGGGCGGTCATCGGGTTCGCTGGAGAACGTCTTCGCCTATCTGGCCCAGGAGGTGCTGCGCAAGCTTGACACTGAGACCCAGGAGTTCCTACTACAGACAGCGGTGCTGCGGCGGCTGGAGCCCAAGGTCTGCGACCGGCTGCTGGAGAGGGGCGATTCCCGCGCCCTCCTGGAGCGCCTGGAGGAGGAAGGGCTATTCGCCTTACCCCAGGGCGATGGCTCATATCGCTACCACCATGTCTTCCACGAGTTCCTTAAAGAAAGGGGCGAAAAAGACGCCACGACCTGGGCGCGACTGCACCAGAAGGCGGCCACAGTATTCGAGGCTCTAGACGATACTGAAGAGGCACTTTACCATTATTTCAAGGCCTCGGATCTGTCCCAGGCGGCCCGGCTGCTAGAGAATATGGCTGACGTCCTGATCCAGCACGGGCGTCTAAGCACCCTGGGGAGCTGGATCGACCGGCTCCCCGGCTCGGTCCTGGAGCAGCACCCCGCCTTGTTCTTGCGCCGGGGCGATGTCCACCGGCTATCCAGCCAGTACGAGGATGCTCTCAACTGTTACTCCAGAGCACAGGAGTGCTACGCCGCCCACCAGGACCGCCTGGGCCTGAGCCGGTCACTTCAAAGCCAGGCCCTGGTCTACCTGGACACAGTGCGGCCCCTGGCTGCTGAGGGTCCATTGCGCCAGGCCTTGATCCTGGCCGGCCGCGCGAACCGAGAGGAAAGTGCCAGGCTTCTGGACCTGATCGCCGAAAACCGGGCCAACCAGGGCAAGCTGGGCGTCGCCCAGAAGCTCCACCGGGCGGCCCAGCGCCTGCGTGGCCAGCCAGAGGTGGTTGACACCGACCTGCAGGCCCGCTTCTACCTGCGCACCGGCCGCCTGGCTGAGGCCCAGGAGCTATTGGAGAAGCTGGCCCGGGAGGAGGAAAAGGTAGGTCCCGGCCGGGCCGCCAGGTCGCACCGGGAAACCCTGTTCATCCTTTCCCTGGTTTATGCTTTCCAGGGCCAGGGGGAGAAGGCTCTGGACTCGGCCCAGCGTGGGATGGAGGTGGCCAAACACCTGGGCTCTCCATTCACCGAGGCGGTAGGTTACATGCGCCTGGGCCACGCCTGGATGCTTCAGAACCCGGAAATGGCCGAAGAAGCTAATCGCTGCTTCCTTCGGGCAGTGGAGATGGCCGAGGCCTTCAAGATCCCCCGGGCCAAGGTGGAACCGCTGTGGGGGCTCACCAGGCTACATGGATATTCCGGCAATATCGCCCAGGCGGAGCGGGTCGCCGCCGATGCCGTCGAGATCGGCCAGCGGGCGGGAGACGAGTGGATCGTGGCGTTGGTCCAGGTCACCCTGGGTGCCAGCTATGTGATGGCCGGGAGCCCGGCCCAGGCCCAGTGCCTGCTGGTGCAGGCGGCTTCCACTTTTTCGGCAGCCCTGGACAACCACGCTGTGTCCATCGCACTGCTGTGGCTGGCCCTGAGGCATTTCAAGGCTGGCGAAGGGCCAGCCTTCGCCCACTACATGGAGGAGGCCTTGACCAAGGCCGAGCCCGGTGGATACGATTTCCTCTTCACCTCACGAACACTTCTAGGTCCTCGGGACCCTTTGATCCTGGCACCGATGTTGATCGAGGCCAGGAAGCGGGGTATCCGTGCGGATTACGCTGCGGCCCTGCTCTCCAAGGCGGGGCTCTCAGAGGCCGACCATCATCCGGGATATACCCTGCGCCTCCAGACCCTGGGCGCCTTCCGGGCCTGGCGAGGTGACGTAGAGATCACCGACAAGGAATGGCGACGAGAGAAGGCCCGGCACCTGTTTCTGTTGCTGGTCAACGGCAGGGGCCGGATGATGCATCGCGACCAGATCATGGATACCCTCTGGCCTGACCTGGGCGCCCAGGCCGCACTGCGGGACTTTAAGGTGGCCCTCAACGCCATGAACAACGCCCTGGAGCCCGCTCGCCGGCCCGGCGCCGAGGCTTATTACGTGTCCAGGCAGGGCCAGTGTTACGGATTCGTCCCCGGTTCAGGATACTGGCTGGACGCCGAGGAATTTGAAAGCCTGGTGGATCGGGGGATCAGCCTGGCCGACCAGGCCGACCAGCGAGCCGCCCAGGTGTTACAAAGGGCTTTGGCGCTGTACAAGGGAGATTACCTCCAGGATTGCCTCTACGAAGACTGGGCGGGTGCGGAACGGGAGCGCCTTCTGGCGCTCTACTTGCGTGCCCTGGAGAGGCTGGCACAGCTCATGGCCGAGAAAGGGGAGTATCAGGGATGCATCCAGGCCTGCCACCGCAT
>DYIS01000290.1:2621-3510 GCA_020723545.1 Ktedonobacter racemifer | reverse complement strand
TACGTAACATTATTTATGAAGAGAACCACTAAGTCGGTTTCTATACCTTTTGCTGCCAGTCGGTTTAATACGAATTGAGCGAAATCGTAGCAGTTTCCACGCTTTCTGGCACTGACGATCAGAGCAAGTGCTTTCATGCTATCGCCTCCACTGAGATTACAAACCGCCTTTCGCCTAACTTTTTAAATGGCGCAATGCGCATTTGGGGGACGTTTCCCCCCGTTACCCGCATTGCGTGTTTGGGGGATATCTCCCCCGTTTTACGCACATTTCCCTGTACTGTAAAGGTTATGATCACATCACTCCCTCCTTTCGTGCTTGCGCCTCCAGCGTATCCAGAGGACTTTGGATACGCTTCATGGCCTTCCGGCTGACGTGCGTGTAACGCGGCGTTGTCTCCAGCCGGTCGTGGCCCAGGGTTTTTGGGCATGGCCCAGAGTTCCTGAATGTAGCAGATGTCTGCCCCATCTCCGGGCTGTACTGCAGGGCCACTATCAGTTGGCCGTCTGGTCCGGGTTTAATGGCAATGGTTTCCCTTGGGGCTAGCTATCGTAGCCGCGCCCCACGCCACGATAGATGAAGCCCAGGCTCTTCATCTCCGCAGGCTGGTAGATGTTGCGGCCGTCAATGAGAACCGGCTGGCGCATGGACGCGTGGACCTTGGCCATGTTGAGCTGTTTGAACTCGTTCCAGGGGGTTACCACCAGGAGCGCGTCGGCGCCTTGGGCTACCTCGTAGGGGTTGTTACAATAGGTCACGTCTCGGAGCGTCTTCTCGGCCACCTTTCTGGCCACCGGATCGTAGGCTTTGATCAAGGCTCCCTCGTTTTGCAGCAAGTGGACGATCTCGATGGAAGGGGCCTCCCGCATGTCGTCGGTGTTCTCCTTGA
>DYIS01000290.1:0-2611 GCA_020723545.1 Ktedonobacter racemifer | reverse complement strand
CAAGAGCTGCGGGTGGCAGCCATTGATGGCCGCCATGTGGGCCAGGGCTTTCACGTCCTTGGGGAAGCAGGAACCTCCCCACCCCAAACCCGCGTCCAAGAAAAACGGGCCGATGCGCCGGTCATAGCCCATCCCGACGGCCACCTCTTTGACGTCGGCTCCCAGGCGGTCACAGATGGAGGCGATCTCGTTGATGAAGGAGATACGGGTGGCCAGAAAGGCGTTGGAGGCGTACTTGATCATCTCCGCTGTCCTTAAGTCGGTGATCATGATCGGCCGGCGCAGTGGCAGATAGAGCTGGGCCACGGCCTCGGCTGCCTCCCGGTCGGTAGAGCCCAGGACGATGCGGTCGGGGTTGAGGCAATCGTTTACTGCGGAACCCTCCCGCAGGAACTCCGGGTTGGAGACCACGGCGAAGGTGATGCCGGGCCTGGTGTGCCTCTCCACGATCTCGGCCACCCAGTCGCCGGTGCCGATGGGCACGGTGCTCTTGTTAACGATGATGGCGCGGCGGGTCATGGCCTCAGCGATGGATCTGGCGGCCGTGCGCACGTATTTCAGGTCCGCCTCGCCCTCCTCTCCTGAAGGCGTGTTCACGGCGATGAAGACGAAATCGGCCTCGGGAATGGCCTCCTGGTAGGAAGTGGTGAACGCCAGACGGCCGGCCCGGACGTTACGTTCTACCAGTTCCTGCAGGCCGGGCTCGTAGATGGGCATGATGCCTTTATTTAGGTTAGCGATCTTCTCGGCGTCGATATCCAGGCAGACCACCTGGTTACCCATGTCGGCGAAGCAGGTCCCGGTGGTGAGGCCCACATAGCCGGTGCCCGCCACGCAGATGTTTTTCATTTACAACCCTTTCTTGACTCCACTGTAAAAAGGTCGCCCAGCCGTTTTCTTACCGCGGAGAACGCAGAGAACGCAGAGAAAATAAAAGGAAAATCTCGGTGCACTCTGTGCGCTCTGCCCCGATACTTTGATTCTGTGTAATGTATCGGGGCTCTGCGGTTAAACCCCTGCTTTTTCAGCAAGTCTTTCTTTGCTTGTAAAGGAAGCTCGGGCACGATGCCGGGCTACTCCAGCAGCGCCACGGCCATGGCGGCGATGCCCTCGCCCCGGCCGGTGAAGCCCAGCCCCTCGGTGGTGGTGGCCTTCACGCTGATCCGGGCGGGGTCCACCCCCAGGGTTTTGGCGATGTTTTCGCGCATCTCGAGCACAAAGGGGGCGATCCTGGGACGCTCGGCCACCACGATGGAGTCCACGTTGGCGATACCCAAGCCGTTCGCACTTAACAGGTCTCTTACCCGGCCCAGTAAGACCAGGCTGGATATATCCCGATACGCCGGGTCTTGGGGCGGGAAGTGCTGGCCGATGTCCCCCAGGGCCGCGGCGCCCAGAAGCGCGTCCATGATGGCGTGGACCAGCACGTCGGCGTCGGAATAACCGGCCAGGCCCAGATGGAATGGGATCTGGACCCCTCCCAACAGCAGTTTGCGATTCTCCACCAGGGGGTGAACGTCGTAGCCGTTGCCGATTCGCATATGAGTCCTCCGGGCAGGGCTAGCCATTTCGAAATTCGAATTTCGAAATTCGAATTTGATTCTAGCTGCTTTCTACTAACCGCTAGCTGCTATCTTTGCGCGCGCAGTGGTCTACGGTCAAAATCTTGCCCCAGTAGAATTACCCGGCCAGGCATCTCTCCCTGGCCCATTGGTCGGCAGCCATGATGTGCCTCCAGCACCTGTTGGACCAGATGAGCGATGGCGGTGAAACGTATCCTGCCGGCCAGGAAGAGGTTAACCGCCTCCTCATCGGCGGCGCACATGACCGTGGGGTAGGTCCCGCCCTGGCGCGCGGCGGCCAGGGCCAGGCGCAAACAGGGGTAACGGGTAAGGTCTGGCTCTTCAAAGGTCATCTTGCCCAGCTTGACCAAATCCAGCTTGGTCAAGGCGTTTGGCAACCGGTCCGGATAGGTGAGCGCATACTGGATCGGAAAGCGCATGTCCGGGAGTGAGAGCTGAGCCTTGATGGAGCCGTCCACGAATTCCACCATGGAGTGGATGATGCTCTCCCGATGGATCAACACCTGAATGAGGTCGTACCCTACTCCGAAGAGCCAGTGAGCCTCGATGACCTCCAGGCCCTTGTTCATGAGAGTGGCCGAGTCCACGGTGACCTTCTTCCCCATGAGCCAGGTGGGGTGGCGCAGGGCCTCCTCCGGGGTGACCTGGGCCAGCCGCTCTGGTGGATAGTCCCGAAAGGCGCCGCCGGAGGCGGTGAGCAGGATGCGCTGGACACGCTCTACGCTCTCGCCGTGCAGGCACTGCCAGATGGCGCTGTGCTCGCTGTCTATGGGCTGTATCTGGACGCCATGTTTCTGGGCCTCCGCCATGACGATCTCCCCGGCCATGATGAGCGATTCCTTGTTGGACAGGGCGATCCTCTTCTTAGCGCGGATGGCGGCCAGGGTCGGCAGCAGGCCGGCCTTGCCTCCCGTGGCGATCACTACCAGGTCCACGTCGGGGGCTGCCACCAGCTCCAGGAGGCCCTGTGGCCCAATGAGGCGCTGGAATGGCCGCGTGGCCTCCAGTTGTACCTGTTGGTCCGCCAG
>DYIS01000289.1 GCA_020723545.1 Ktedonobacter racemifer | reverse complement strand
TGCCCTTCAAGACGCTCGGCGGCAGGAAACGCACCGGAACGGAGATCCGAATGCTTTCTACATCGGGCTCCACGTTTGAGGCCAGGGCAAAGCCCCAGTCTCCGAAGGAGGGCACGTAGACGTGATAGGGCTTAACATAAAGCCCAACGTCCCGAAGGGTGTGGACCACCGACCAATAGGCCTTCCGCACGAAGTAGGGCGAGGCAGCCTGGGTCGCCAGCATGCCACCGGCGGCCAGATGTCTGGCCGCCAGGCCGTAGAACTCCCGCGAATACAGCTTGGCCAGGTTCTCGTTCCTGGGATCCGGCAGGTCGATGATGATGGCCTGATAGAGGCCAGAGGTCTCCTCCAGGTACTTGTAGGCATCCTGATTGACGATCTTGACTCGGTGATCCTGGAGGGACCCCTGGTTGAGTTCAGCCAAAAGGGGATACCGAGCCGCGAGGGAGGTCATCTCCCGGTCGATGTCCACCAGGGTGACGTTTCGGACGTCGGGATACTTGAGCATCTCCCGGGCGATGAGCCCGTCTCCGCCGCCCAGAATCAGGATGTCCTCTCGGGAGCGGGCCAGGGAGAGGGCCGGGTGCACCAGGCTCTCGTGGTACCGATACTCGTCGGTGGAGCTGAACTGCAGGTTTCCGTCCAGAAAAAGCCGGAGGTCGTCCTTCCATTTGGTGATGACGATGCGCTGATACGGCGTCTGCTGGGTGTACAGGATCTCGTCCTGGTAGAGGCGATGCTCAAAGAGGGAGGTGAGTTGGAGGGAGTAGAAGAAGCCGGCCAGGAGCAGTCCCGCCGAGGATGCCGTGGCCAGAGCCAGAGGCCAACGGGTCCGCAATGTCCTCCAGAAGACTTGTAGATTTAGGGCCACCACGGCCAGGTTGAACAGGCCGGTCAAGAAGGCGGTCTTCAGCAAGCCGAAGTTCGGCAACAGGACCAACGGGAAGGCCACCGAGGCCACCAGGGCCCCCAGGTAGTCAAAGGAGAGCACGTTGGCCAGGGTGTCCTTGAGGGTGCCATAGCGCTTGGCGATGCGCGCCACCAGGGGGATCTCCAGCCCGATGAGGGTGCCCACAGTGACGATGATTATGACCATCACCAGCTTGTAGACTTCTTTGAGGGTGGAGAAGATGGCGAAGAGCGCGGCGGCGGAGGTGCCGCCCACCAGACCGATGGCGATCTCCACGACCATGAATTGAGTCAGGAGGTCACCCCGGAACCTTTTGGACAGGTATGAGCCCAGCCCCATGGCCGTCATGAACAGGCCGATGGTGATGGAGAACTGGTAGATGCTGTTGCCCAAAAGGTAGGTGGATATACTGCCGACCAGGAGCTCGTACAAGAGCCCACAGACGGCGATCACCAGTATTGAGGTGAATAGTGCCCCAACCTCGCGCTTGTCTTGGTCGATTCGGCCCATCCTTTAAGTCGAAAGGGAACAGGCCAAGTGGGCCTGTTCCCTTAGCAAATGTCCTGGAGCCTCAGGCGGCCGCTACTTGCCGCCGGTGAACCCCCCGCCGGTAGAGGTGCGACCACTGGGGCTGCCGATGCGCACCGAGGGCCCCCGGTAGTAGCCACCGGTGCTGGGTCCCGCGCCGACAGAGGGGCTGATGATGCTGCAGGCGACGCATAGGAAAACGATGACCAGGAGGATCACGATGATCACGACGATGGAGACGCAGGAGAGCGAGCTGCCCTTGCGGCCAGGGGACGGCGGTGGGGCGACCGCGGTGGCCTCGGCCTGGCCGAAGGCCCCCATCACCTCGCTGTAGGAGAGCTGGCGTCCCTTGTAGAACTCGATCTCCTTCTCGGACCACTCGATGCTGTACTTGCCACCGTTCTCCCTGGCATCCAGATAGCTGATGGTTTCGCCGAGGCGTGCCTTCCAGGTGAGTTCGCCCTCTACGTAGTCGATGCGGGCCCGACCCACCTCTTTCACCCGAGCCGTGCGACCCTCGGGCCGGATGGTGTCTCCTTCTTCCAGCCCCCGCGGGTTCGTGGGCTCGGTGGGAGTGAAGCTCTCCCAGAGGGTGATCTCCTCCTCGCCCTCGGTGAGCCACTTGTAGCGACCCTCCTCGGTCATAAGGAGCCATTCGTCCCAGAACCAGGGATCCTCCCGATAGCGCACCCGGCCGATGATCTGGTACTTCTCGCCCTGGAAGGTGCCTTCCATCCCCAGGCGCAGCGAGGAACGGGGTGGAGCAGCGTCTTTCAGCGCCCGGCCGATGACTGCGTACTGCGGATCCGTCAGATCCAGTTGTGCCCCGCAGTGCTGGCACACCAGCACCTTGGCCTTGAGGGCGTTCTTGATCTCCAGGCTGGCGCCACAGCTCGTGCAGGCCAGTGTCTTGGTTTGTAATGGCACGGGGCACCTCCTGGGCCCTGGCCTAATACCAGCGAGCCCTAAACTTGAAGGTCGTGAAACTCCAAGGGTTCCCCGGTGGAGAGGTCGATGCCGCTTCGGGTAATGACGAGGCGGATGGCCTTCCCCCCGGCGTTCCCGTCGACGTATTGGATCTGCTCGCCGGGTCGGGCGGCGAACGATATCTCCCCCTCAGCCCCGGCCACCGAGCCGGTCCCCTTCTCGGTGATGAACACGCGCATCTGAGACACCGGCACCACACTGCCGACCGATATGTCGTCGAAGGGGGGCAGTGGAGAGGTAAGCCTGGTCTTGAAGACCAGGGTGCATTCGCCCTCGTCTTCCTCCAACCAACCCACCTGGCCGTCGTCGAAGCGGAGAAACCATTCGTCCCAGAAGCCGCCCTCGTAGTTATAGCGCACCCGGCCCAGGGTCTTGAAGCGACGCCCGCGCACCGTGCCGGCCTTCCCCAGGGCCAGACGGGAGCCGTAGTCCACCAGCTTGGCCGTCTTGCCGGTAGGGTCCACAGCGTCGTCGTGGATGTAGAGCGTCTGCCCGCAGTACTGGCACACCACCAGGGTGGTGAAGCGGCTTTCCACCTCGATAGGTGCACCACAGGCGGCGCAGTTCAGCGTTCTCTCAGCCATAGGCCCTCATAACATTAAACGTTGAACGTTAAACGCGCCAACGTTCGTCAGTTAGCCCTTGATAGCGCCGGCGATGATCAGTGCCACGCCCAATACAAATGCGCCCACTGAGACGCCCACGGCAACGTTCTTGTCCTCGAAGACGGCCTTGTTCAGGTCGGTGGGAGTGAGGAGATCGAAGATCTTGTAGGCGGTGAAGAGAAGGATGATCCCCACAATGGCGTAGAACATGCTGACCAGAAAGATACGACCCTCGTTAACCAGCCACTTGATCAGGTCTTCCATCGGTTCGTCCTCCCTTTCATGATCATAATACGGAGGCCGGGCCTCCAGGTTGCCACGCCATGGGCGGCGCCTTGGTTAGTATAGCATTGGAATCCCAGGGTGTCAATGTCTCGCCCCGTTCCTGGCCCCCCGGCGACGGTTGTGCTATAATCGAGCCCACAATTGTTGGAGGTTGGAAGTTGGAGACGCAGGTCATCGGCATGGCTCTGGCCCTGGTGGCCGCTGGCGCCGACGTGGTAGGGGGT
>DYIS01000288.1:2189-3540 GCA_020723545.1 Ktedonobacter racemifer | reverse complement strand
CGATGGTTCAAAGATATACTCCCCCAGAAACCAGGTTTCTGGGTTTAGCAGCTCCCTGCTCCCTGCTATCAAATCATCGCGAAAGGTGCACCAAAAGGAGCGACACGTCCACCGGGTTAATGCCGTAGAGCCTGGAGGCCTGGCCGACGGTGGCGGGCCGAAAGCGCTTTAGCTTTTCCCGGGCCTCGCGGCGCAGGCCAGCGATGCCGTCGTAGTCGAATTCCACCGGGATGCGCTTCTCCTCCAGTCGGCGCACCCGTTCCACCTCCAATTGTTGCTGGGCGATGTAGCCGGAGTACTTGGCCTCCAGCTCCACCTGCTCGGCCACCTCGCGGTCCAGTGCCAAAGGCAGTGGCAGGTTCTTCTCTAGCAAAGAATATGACACCTCCGACCGGCTCAACAGCTCGTAGACGCTGGTGGCCCGATTCAGCGGGCTGATTCCTTGACTGGCAAAGAAACCATTCAGCTCCTCGCTGGGCTGGACCCACGTCCCTTTGAATTCTTTTACTAGTGAAGAGATCATCTCTCGCTTTCTCTCCACGGCCTGGTAGCGCTGGCGGTCCACCAAACCAAGCTCGTACCCCAGTGGGGTCAGCCGGAGGTCCGCATTGTCCTGGCGCAGGAGCAGGCGGTATTCCGCCCGGGAGGTCATCAAGCGGTAGGGCTCATCGATCTCCCTGGTCACCAGGTCATCGATCAGCACACCGATGTAGGCCTGGTCCCGCCGCAGGATAAACGGCTCCTTGCCCTGGGCCTTACGGGCGGCGTTGATGCCGGCCACGATCCCTTGAGCTGCCGCCTCCTCGTAGCCAGAGGTGCCGTTGATCTGACCGGCCAGGAAGAGGCCTTCGATCGCCTTGACCTCCAGCCAGGCACTCAACTGGCTGGGCGGCACGTAGTCATACTCCACCGCGTAGCCCACCCGCATCATCTCCGCCTTCTCCAGGGCCGGGATGGTCCGCAGCATGGCCAACTGGACGTCCTCGGGCAGGCTGGTGTTGGCCCCCTGAATGTACACCTCGCTGGTGGCCCAGCCCTCCGGCTCCAGGAAAAGCTGGTGGGAGGGCTTGTCTGGGAAGACCACGATCTTGCTCTCAATGGAGGGGCAATATCGGGGTCCCACGCCCTGGATCACCCCGGTGTACAGGGGAGCCCGATGCAGGTTCTGGCGTATGATCTCGTGGGTCCGCCAATTGGTGGTCACCAGGTAGCACGGGAGCTGAGCCCGCCAGTCCGTAGGGGTCGGGTTGGGATAGATCGGGTTCGGCTCCGGGTGAGGCATTAGGCCGCAGTCCGGGCCAAAGCTAAAACGCAGCGGAACCGCGCTCCCCGGCTGCAAGATGGTCTTGCT
>DYIS01000288.1:0-2179 GCA_020723545.1 Ktedonobacter racemifer | reverse complement strand
TGAGAAGTCCACCGCCCGGGCGTCGATGCGCGGCGGGGTGCCAGTCTTAAGCCGTCCCAGGGTCAGGCCCGTCTCCCGCAGACTGTGGGAGAGGGCCACCGCCGGGAACTCCCCGGCCCGTCCCGCGGGCTGAATGGACTCGCCGGTGATGATCCGCCCATTGAGGAAGGTCCCGGTGGTGACCACCACGGTTCGGGCATAGTAGGCCATGCCGATGGCGGTGACCACGCCCTGGACCCTGGCCCTCGGCCCGGCATCTGATTTCGAATTCCGAAATTCGAATTTCGAATTGTTAACCCCCGTCACCAGGATCTTCTCCACCAGGCCCTGTTTCACGTCCAGCCTCTCCTGGCGCTCCAGGGCCTGTTTCATGGCCATCTGGTAGAGCTTCTTGTCGGCCTGGGCCCGTAGGGCCTGGACCGCCGGGCCCTTGCCGGTGTTCAACATGCGGATCTGGATGAAGGTCTCGTCGATGTTCCTGGCCATCTGGCCACCCAGGGCGTCGATCTCCCGCACCAGGTTGCCCTTGGCCGGGCCGCCGATGGAGGGGTTGCACGGCATCAGGGCCACGTTGTCCAGATTCGAAGTCAAGAGCAGGGTCTCGCCGCCCAGGCGGGCACTGGCCAGCGCCGCCTCGCACCCGGCGTGCCCGGCGCCAATGACGATCACGTCATACCGCTTGGAGTTGTCGCTGGTTGCCATAGGTTTTTGAAGTGTGCTATAATAGCCTGACTTCGACGACTAACCACAGATTTCACAGATGGCACAGATTTAATCTGCGTAATCAGCGCAATCTGTCGTTACCAAACCCAGGAGAGAGAATGGCTTCTCGAGGACTAGAAAAGAAAACGACCACGCTGCTGGGCACGCTTCTCGCCGCCTGTCTGGTGCTCTTCGTCGCCGGCGGGTTCTACTTCGGGTACGTGTTTTATTCTAACCTAAAGTTCCTCCTTTCGCAACCCATCAGCCCCGCCGAATCCTCTCACGAGCCCGGGGCCAGCACCCGCCCCAAGCAAACGCCGGTGTGGGGAAAGGAGCGGGTTAACGTCTTGCTCTTGGGCGTCGACCAGCGTCCCGACGAGGCCCGGCGTGGCGATCCCACGCGCACCGACACCATGATCGTGATCACCCTGGACCCGGTTTCCAAGACCGGTGGCATGCTCTCCATCCCGCGGGACCTCTGGGTGCCCATACCGGGCCTGGAAGCCAAGGGCATTGACGTTGATCGCATCAATACCGCCCACGCCTACGGGGATCTGTACAAGTATCCCGGCGGCGGCCCGGCCCTGGCCAAGAAGACCGTGGAGTACAACCTGGGGATACCGATACACTACTACGTGCGAGTGGATTTCCGAGGCTTTGAGCGGCTCATCGACGCCATCGGCGGCGTGGACATCGACGTGGAGAGGACCATCGTGGACAACGCCTTCCCTGACGACAATTACGGGATCATCTCCATCACCATTCCCGCCGGCCGGCAGCACATGGACGGCGAGAAGGCCCTGCAATACGTGCGAACCCGCCACGCCGACAATGACTTCGGCCGCCTGCGCCGCCAGCAGAAGCTGCTCCTGGCGGCCCGGGAAAAGGCCCTTAGTTTGAACCTCCTGCCCCAGTTGCCAGCTCTGTACCAACGGTTCAAAGATGCGGTGAAGACCGACCTTTCGTACGATGAGGGCGTGAAGCTGGCCCGCATGGCCTCCGAGGTGGACTCCAAGAGCATCGTCGTCCAGGCCATAGATGAGAGCATGACCGAGTCCTTCGTGACCAACGGTGGTGCCCGGGTGGAGAATCCCAAGCGGGCGGAGATCGGGAGGCTGATCCAGGAGATGTTCTACCCCACCTCTGCCGGCCCGGTGGATCTCAGCGCGAAGCTGGCCGAGGAGAAAGCCCGGATCGAGGTGCAAAATGGGACGGTCATCTCAGGGCTGGCTGGCCGGGTGAGGTCGTTCCTGGAGGATCGCGGCTTCAACATCATCAGCGCCGGCACCGCCAATGGCCTGTACGACCGGACCACCATCGTCGATCGCCAGGGCAAGACCTACACCCGGCAGGCCCTGGCCAGGCTCCTCAGCATCGACCCCACCGACGTGCGCTACGAGCCCACGTTCCCCACCAGCGCCGACATCGTCGTGATCGTGGGCAAGAACTACCCGTACAGCAGATAACTTAGGCGTAC
>DYIS01000287.1 GCA_020723545.1 Ktedonobacter racemifer | reverse complement strand
AAAGAATTCATTCAGAATCTCATTCAGGATCTCACGGCGATTCGCCGGGCACCGATGTACATGTCATCCAGGTCCTGACGGTAGAGCGGGGAGGAGGGGTCGAAGCTATTCACGACCACTTCTCTCTCTCTGCCGGTAGCATGGATGTATTCTCCCCCTCCGTGATATAGGCCCACGTGGGTCACCTTGCCTGCTTCGCCGAAGAAGACCAGGTCAGCGGGGGCCAGCTTGGAGCGCTCAACCAGGGGGCCTATAGGTGCGGCCAACTGCTGACCCGCATCGCGCGGCAGGACATAGCCGTGGGCTTTGTACACGATCTGGACAAAGCCTGAGCAGTCCCAGCCCCTGGGGGTTAGCCCACCCCAAAGGTAGGGGGTCCCGATGAAGCGCCGGGCGGTGGCAAGGAGTTCGTCGGGCGTTCCCTGGGGGAAGAGGCGGTGGGCCGGACGCCTCTGCACGGCCTGGCCCTCGATCCAGTCCTCCTGCCCATCAGGCAGGAGGACCAAGTGCCAGTCGTCGGTCTCTCGGAGCTCCTTCAACACGGTGGTGAAATAGACGGTGGCCACCGGCTGGGCGCCCAGGTCGGGATTGGCCAACAGTGGGGCCTCAGCGCCGGTCACGACCAGGAGCGGGTCTTGGGCCCAGTAACCTGGATCCTTGGGCAAAGCGACCACGACCCTCGGTATCCAGCCCTGGTAATCGGGCAGCGAGGCCTGCAGCCAGCGCTCAGACCAGCCTGAGACCAGCACCGGGGTACCCAGAAGGGCCTGATTCACCAGCTCCGAGGTTGGATCTGGCTCCCGGCGCACGTCTGCGACCCCCATGCAGATGAGGCCCTTTGCCCCGACTTCGGGGGGCACCTGCATAGCCTGTTGGCGTTGGTCTTCTCCAGGCATTAATTGTCCTCTTGGCCTTTTCCAAACACGGTCTTAGCATCGCAGCCGCCAGCGGAGAAAAAGAAAGCGGTTTCATTGCTTAATTGAGCGGATTGAGATGGATCGGAAGCCGAATTACATCCATTTTTCGCTTGGTGTCAGACCGGACAGCGACCTGGCACCCTAGTTTTTCAACTCTAACAATTCGATGAAGGTCTGCGTGTCGATAATCGGAACCCCGGCGGTGCTACCCAAAACCAGCAAATCCTTGTCTTCACTTACCAAATAATCTACCTGGCCAGCAAGAGCAGTAGCCACAAAGATATCGTCTTTCGGATCGCGCACAACCGACGAGGAAGTGTCGATCTCGACGGCTTCCGCCTTCCCCAAAATGTCAATTACCTGGCGTAGAACGATTTTGGCCAGGCTGCGGTACTTGGCTGTCAGCTCCGGTCGATGAATCACCTCCAAGAGCTCCCGTGCAGTGGGCTTGGAGACAATCACTTGATACCGATCCGAGTGTTCGAATAACAGCCGACCACTGCTGCTCTTGGGATTGATCAACGCCCGCACGAATACCACGGTATCAAGGACGACTCTGTACACGTCGCCTCCGCACCGCGGCGATGGCCTTGTCAATATCGGCGTTGACTTGCTCTTCGCTGTACTTGGCAGCCTCTTCGCGCACCGGCGCGAAGAGGTCGTAGAGTTCGCGGGCCCAAGCCGAGCCGCTCTCTGCCTCGGTAACCCTCACCGGACGGATCCGCAGTTCGCGGCCCACGAGCGCAATCTGAAGCAGGGTCCGTTCGTCAATGCCCAATTTCTCCCGAAATTCGGCCGGGATGGTGATTTGACCGCTTCGGAGCGGGTGAACTAGTTTCACCGGTTGTCTCATTGCTAACCTCGCATGGTGGAATTTACATATTCTATAATAGTGTGTTTTTGTAATTTTGTCAATATTCGCGTTCGACGCTCACCGGGCCAAGTCAGGTTGATTGGCCGATGAGCTGGGTGCATTAGCAAAGTAGTCGTAGATAAGCCGGGACAACCGGGCGATGGCCAGCTCAGCGGCGACCACGTCTTGCTGATCCCTGGTCAGGGCACAGAAAACGTAGGGGTGGCCGGTCAGCACGATGCCCACGTCGTGGCGGACACCGTCCAGCTCCCCACTCTTGTTTCCAACCCTCACGCCATCCGGAAGCAGGAGCCTCATCTTATGGGTGTCCTGCTGGCGGCAGAGAATATCGAGCATGAGCTGGCTGTGGGGAAGCCTTCCCCGGTAGATCAACTCTAACAATCGCATGGTATCCCATGGCGTGGTGACGTTTTCCAGGCCCCGGTCCCTGGCCTCGTAGTCCATGAACTTGCGCTCTAGCCTGGTGGCCGACAGCCCCAGTTGCCCCAGGTATTCGTTAACGCTGGCCATGCCTACCACATCAATCAGCAGGTTGCTGGCGGTATTGTCGCTTTGGACCATCATCAGCACCGCCAGGTCATTGACGGTCAGTTCCAGTCCGGCGTGAAGCTCGAAAAGGATGCCCGAGCCGCCAACCTTGTCCTCGTCTTTCAAGCGCACCACGCCGGATAGCGAAAGCTTCCCCGCGCTCGTCTGCCGCATCAGCTCCGCCAGGATGCCCACCTTGATCACGCTGGCAGCAGGGAAAACCTCATTCTCATTGATGAGCAGGTCGTCGCCGGCCAGCAGGTCCCTGACCGCCAGGCCGAAGACGCCGCCTGGCGCCCTGATCAAGCACCTGACCTTCTGCCGGAGCTCCCGGATAAACATCCTGATCGCACCTTGCTGGCTGGCTCGAGTGCCATGCCCGGAAACGCCTGCCAGTCATTGACAAGTGGTATTTTTGAATTATAATTGCTAATGGAGGCGATGGCAAGGGGGTGCCACCTCGGCATCCCGGGGGCGATCATGACCGAGGCCGGGCTCTCCTTCATCGGCCTCGGCGTCCAGGCGCCAATGCCGAGCTGGGGGATGATGATCTCCGAGGGCATCCGGGCCCTGCGCTCATTCCCACACCTGGTGGTGGCGCCGGGGCTGGCCATCGCCATCACCCTTTTGAGCTTCAACTTCCTGGGAGACGGCCTGCGTGATGCCCTGGACCCATGGATGAAGAAATAGATGACAACGGTGCGCTGGGTTGTGGTCTTTACCGTCTTCTCTACGGTGATCCTGACCGCTTGCGGGGAAGCTCACATGCCGGCGGTAACGCCACGAACCCCAACGGTGGAAACCGGGCGACCGGAAGGCCCAGGGGAGCCTGTCCTCAGCCTGGCTGAAGAGGATTACGACTTCGGCGCGATACCGACCGGCAAGACGGTGGAGCACGACTTCGTGCTGTCCAACACCGGGAAGGGGCAACTCAAGCTGGGCCGGGTGGAAGCCATGGCTCAGAACGAGAGTTGTTGACCGCAGCCCCTGGTTGTGGGGTCCACAACCCTGGAGCCTGGCGAAAGCACAGTGGTCAAATTCAGGCTGAACGTGCCCTCCAGTCATGCGGGTCCCCAGCTTTGGGTGATCGCCATTCCCTCTAACGATCCGGCTAACCCGCTGCAGACGATCACTGTCCGGGCCATGGCGCAGCGGTGAACCACGACCGGCAGGGCAGGCATCGCGCCCTGAGCCCTCATGCCTTAAACCAGGCAGGGAGTTTG
>DYIS01000286.1:3141-3557 GCA_020723545.1 Ktedonobacter racemifer | reverse complement strand
CCCCTGCACCCCCACGCTCCCGAGCACCCCAGCACGCCGGCACCAGTCAGGGAGAGGAGAGCGAAAGGGTAAGGGTTACTTGACCCGTTCGTACCCCTCGTGGGTGATCTCCAACTCTTCAATGGCCACCTCGTTGGTTTGAGCATTGGGTCCTGGGCCGGTGAGCTTCGAAGGCCAGGCGTTGGTGAAGTTCCAGCGGGTCAACTCCTGGCCGGTCTGGTCGTACATGACGATGGAGCCGTTCTTGCGGGCCTCGTTGACTTTTCCTTGCTCCACCAGCTTGCGCCATTGCCAGAGGTCCATGGCGTCGGTGATCCCCCGCTTGAGGGTGATGTTGTTCCACTTGAGGCGACCGGGCACCTTATGGATCACCGGCTCACCCTTTGGGCCTGAGGCCTTGTACTCCACCACCTCGT
>DYIS01000286.1:0-3131 GCA_020723545.1 Ktedonobacter racemifer | reverse complement strand
GGATCTTTCCTTCCGTTAGGCATTTTGGTTCACCTCCATATCGCTGATATGCTGCTACTCGGTTACGGCGGCTCCGCCAGCCCACTGGCTGATGCGGAAGATAACGAACTCGGCGGGCTTGACCGGGGCCAGGCCGATTTCGATGATCAACTGGCCAGCATCGCGGACCTCCACGGGGTTCAGTTCTTCATCGCACTTGACGTAGAAGGCCTCCTCAGGTGTGCGCCCAAAGAGGGCTCCATCCCGCCATATCCGGGTGAGGAAGGCCGAGACGTCGCGCTTGACTCGCTCCCAGAGGTCCACGTCGTTGGGCTCGAAGACGACCCATTGGGTTCCCTGCTCGATGGACTCCTCGACGAAGTTGAAGAGGCGTCGGACGTTGATGTAGCGCCAGGCCGCATCGCTGGAGAGGGTGCGAGCCCCCCAGATGCGGATGCCCCGTCCGGGGAAGGCACGGATGCAGTTGATGCCCAGGGGATTGAGGATATCCTGTTCACCCTTGGTGATCTGGGTCTCCAGACTGAGCGCTCCTCGTACCACCTCATTGGCTGGGGCCTTGTGCACACCCCGCTCCCTGTCGCTCCGGGCGTAGATGCCAGCAATGTGACCGGAAGGCGGGACGAGGATACCGGCACCGTTCCCCAAGGGGTTGGCCACCTGGATCCAGGGGTAGTAAAGCGCTCCGTACTTGGAATCGTAGCCCGCCTCGTTCACTCGCCACTCCTTGACCTCCTGCGGGCTCAGCCCAGGTGGGCAGTTGAGTATGGCGAAGCGGTCCTTCATCGTCTCACAGTGGGCCAGCATGGCGAGTTGTACGGCCTTGACTGTGTCCTTGGATAGGAAACCGGCCTTGTAGCCCGCCATTAGATCTGGCGCGCAGAGCATGGTGACCTCATCTACAGCCTCCAGGCCCCCCACCCCGGAACGGGCAGCTGCCTCGCCCACGAAGACTAGCGGTTGGAGTTCCTTTACGGCCAAAGCCTTCGTCTCTGGCATCGTCAGGGAGTAGGTGCCAGGAGCAGGGGCTCGTTCCGCCTGGCTACCAGGGGCCTCCAGCACCTCGATACGGACAAGCTTGGACTCTTTGGTCACCACCTCGGCTACGTTGCGCGCCCCCTTGGCCTTGCCGATGGTGAGGTTCTCAAAGACCTCCTGCGTCGCCCCTCGGCGGACGATGAGGGTGAACTGATCCTCCGGTGCTCCTGCACCGGGTGGAGCCACCTCTGCGGTGATGGCCTCCCCTGCTTTGCCTTCTTCCTTGGCCGTGATCCGTAAGGTGGGAAGGGCGGCCGCGGCGCGGCTGGGAAGGGCGACCTCGGCCGCAGGAGCCATCTTCTCTGCCCCCTCCGGCGTAGGAAGGCGGACGATGTAGCAGCTACCACCGCCGTTTTGGAAGTAGCCGTAGACCGCGTGGGCCAGGTAGAAGCCAGGGAGGAAACCACCGAAGGTGTTAACGAACTGACTCCAGTTGGTCACCAGGGTGGGCGTCTGGGTTGGCCCCCGCTCGGCAAAGCCGACGAAGGCGGCTACCGCCGTCCCCACCCCTTCGATGGGCTTGGCCCCCCGTTCTACCTCTTCCACGTAGACCCCAGGCGATAGATACTGTGGTGACATTTCTCTCATCTCCCTTCTCTAAGTTTGTTCTGAAAGGCGGTTTCCAAAACAGATTTCTCGTACACGCTTTGTCACTCCCTCCTTTCCTCCAGCCCTCACTCACAACTCCAGATCGTAGCATCTCGCAGGGACCTCCACCGGGAACTCCTGGACCGCGCGCCCCAGTGCAGTCACCACCAGGGTGTAGCATCCCTTCTGTATGTGTGGGAAAGTGTAACGCCCCTCGCTATCCGTTTGGACGCTAATCCCATTCTCTTTGATGGTTACAGTGGCTCCGGTGATGCCCATTGCTGGCTCTTTCTCATCACGCACTGTCCCGGCAATCTGGAGCCACTCCTCTGGCAGGCCCTTAGGCTTCTCATGCACCCGGAGGACCTTGGTGAGCACCAGCGGGCCAGTGATGACCACATCCAGGTCCAGCGGGAGGGTAACCACATAGTTTATGGAGGCCTTCAGCCGGTTATCCAAGGCTGTCCAGAGATCGGCAGGGCTCTTCATGACGCCCTCAGGTTGGGCGATCATGGTCCGGATAGGAAAGTCCAGACCTCTCAGCTCGCCCTGCAGCACCTCGGCAGAAAGTATAGAATGGCGGAAAAGGGCCATCAACAGGCGGCTCAGCAGGCGGTGCTCGTCTTCTACGCCGTTGGTCCAGGCAGTGATCATGTAGGAGAGGTCCACCCGCACCGGTGGCCTCTTCTTCGTCGCGGTGTTGTTGTGCCGCTGCACCGCCCAATAATCATTCTCCCGGAATTCGTGGTTCTCCTGGATATGGTAGAGGTAGAGGTTGACCGTGGGCCGGTGGAGGCCGGCGGCCCAGTCCCGATCCGGCAGATCAAAGCTGATATCCACCTCTCTTGGGTCCAGGGGGACCGTCTGGATAAGGAGTTGTTTCAAAGTCTCGTCCAGGTCATTGATCATGGCTTTGGCCCTCACCCCATAATGCGACCACTGGGATTGCCTATACGGCAACCACGAAGGCTGCCGCTACGGCGATTGCGGTAGCAGGAAACTGCTGACGACCTCTTGTATCCCATGCAAGAACTCGCGCCAGCCGGGCGGTGATACCCCTTCGTTCTCCTCCACGGTCAGGGGGTTAGCCTGCCGGTCGGCATACTCCCCCCAGAGGCTCAGAATGGTTGGCCATGACTCCTCCGGGACTGCCTGCCATACCCGTTCCAGCCGGGTGTAGACGTTCATCAGGTAGGCGCAGTAACCCTGGACAGGGAAGCGAGCCTGTGGTGGCGTGCTGTCCACGCAAGCATTCCAGCGAGCGACGACCAGGTGGTAGACGTCAAACTCCATCTGTGTCCGCAAGAGCTTCCCCCGCCAAAGTGACAGGTCCATAGCGGCCAGGTTCCAGGCGTTAGATGGGCAGAGGGCATCAGGCTTTATGTGCACGCTCCCTCTACGGAAGAAGGCAGGATAAACTTGACAGGTCAAAGGGCGGAGAGTGTAGATACCACAACGCCCATAACCTCCCGGGAGGGAGAGCCAGAAGACGCATGGTGCCTCCTTTG
>DYIS01000285.1 GCA_020723545.1 Ktedonobacter racemifer | reverse complement strand
CCGGCCTTGAGAGAACTGGTGCGAGCCCAGGACGACATAGCCATCGTCTTCAGCGACATCACGCGTCCCACGCCGAACCACGTCATCTTGCCGGTGCTGCTGGAGGAGCTGGCCTACGTGCCCAGGGAAAACGTTGTGCTCATCAATGCCACTGGCATGCATCGAGCCAACACCTCGGAAGAGTTGAGGACCATGCTGGGTCCAGGCATCGTGGAGAACTACCGCATCGTGACCCACGATGCCCTGGACCCCAGCACCCTCACCTGCTTAGGAACCAGCTCGTTTGGAACACCCATCTGGGTGAACACCATCTACCTGCGAGCCCGGGTCAAGATCCTCACCGGCTTCATCGAGCCGCACTTCTTCGCTGGCTTCAGCGGTGGGCCCAAGGCCGTCCTCCCGGGGTTATGTGGGGAGGCAACGGTCCTGGGCAACCACAGCGCCAGGATGATCGGCCACCCCCGGGCCACCTGGGGCGTGCTGGACGACAACCCGATTCACCAGGAGATCCGCGAAGTGGCCGGGCTTACCAGGCCTGCCTTTATCGTGAACGTCACGTTGAACAGAGACAAGCAAATCACCGGGGTCTTTGCCGGCGATATGTCCAAGGCCCACGACGCCGGCGCCCGCTTCGTGCGGGATACCGCTATGCGACCGGTGGCCGGGCACTACGACGTCGTCATCACCACCAACAGCGGCTATCCTCTGGACATCAATCTTTATCAAACGGTCAAGGGCATGTCGGCCGCCGCCCAGATCGTGAAGCCCGCCGGCAGCATTATTGCCATCTCCGAATGCCGCGAGGGTATTCCCGAGCACGGCAACTACCGACGCCTCCTGCAGATGGCCAGGACCCCAGAAGAACTGCTTCGCCTTATCACCCGCCCTGGCTTCGCCATGTTCGACCAGTGGGAGGCCCAGCTTCAGGCCTTGATCCAGGCCAGGGCCAACGTGTACGTGTACTCGGATGGCCTCACCGAAGAGCAGATCCGCCAGGCCATGCTACTGCCATGCCGGGACATCGAGGGCACGCTCGCCGAGCTTCTCCGGGTCCACGGACTACGGGCTCGGGTATGCGTGCTCCCCGAGGGTCCCCAGACCATCCCCTTCGTAGCCGGAAATGCTTGAAGGAACAGCGGTCTGGGGTGTGGTCCCCTTGGCTCTCACAGCAGAGCCCTAAGATATTGGATGGTTTGGGCCGCGGCCGCATCGGGGCTCGGGTTGGGCAGGATCTCGGCGGACAGCCAGCCGTCGTAGCCAATGGCACGGAGCGTGGCCACTACTGACCCGAAGTTCACGTGGCCGCGCCCGGGAGCCCAGCGGTTAGAATCAGCCACGTGCACGTGGCCCAGCCGTGGGGCGCAGGCCCGGATGCTCTCCTCGATGGACGGCTCCTCGATGTTGGCATGGAAGGTATCGAAGAGGAGCCCCAGATTCGGCTCCCCCACCGCTTCGCAAAAAGCCAGGGCCTCCTCTACCGTGTTGATGAAGTTGGTCTCGTAGCGGTTGATGGGCTCCAAGAGCAGGCCGACACCGCGCCGCGCAGCCAACTTTGCGCAATGCCGCAGGGCCCGGACCGTCCACCCCCGCTGCTCCTGGGCCGTGTCCTCTCGGAGGCGGCCGCGTATCAGGCCGACGATGACCTGGGCGCCGAAGGCCGGGGCCAGGTTGAGGTGATCTTCCAGCCGCTTCAGCGCACGCTCCCGCATGACCTCATCGGGGTCGGAGAGGGAGAGCCCCTCCTCGCCCCAGGCCTGGCCGGTGCCGATGGCCGGCACCTCCAGGCCCCGGTTGTCCAAGAGCCTCTTCAGGGCCTCGACATCCAAGAGAGCCGGGTTCCGGACCGCCAGCTCCACCCCATCGTAGCCCAGCTCAGCCACCCTGGCCACCATGCGCTCCAGGTCAGCCTGGAAGAGCACGGCCGAGAACCTGGCGGGTTGGGTCGAAATCACAATGCCGAGCTTCATGGTGGACGGTGCGTCACATCGGATACGCCAGGGTATAAATGCTCCTCCCGCCAGGAGCCAGGGGGCCCTTCAGCACCGCCTCGACGTCTTCCTTCCGCCGCTGGGTGACCTCTTCGATGGGCGGGAGCTTCCCTGGCGGGAAGGCGGTCAGGATGTCGGTCACCAGTTTTACCATGTAGTCCAAGAGCTTCTCCACCCCTGGGATGGCCTTTTCGGCCCGGGCGGCCGAGGCCTTCCCCACCACACCAGGTTTATAGGCGGCCACCTCGATGGGGCCACATCCGACCTGGCCGTACCACGCCACCGGCCGGTGAAGCAGGTTCCCTGCCTTGTCGATGTGACCCTCGGGCAGGAAACCCCGTGGAGTGGTGTCGGCCACGTCTTCCATCCTCATGAACTCGGGGAAGAGGGCCAGGGACCAGGAGGTCTCCACCTCGTCGGCGTGGATGAAGGGGGTCTCGTAAGGCCCGCCTTCGCCTTGGAGCTTAAACTGGTCCTGGATGGCGTGGTACCAATTCAGGTTTATCAGCACGGCCGGTACCTGGTAGGTCTTGGCGAACTGATGCAAGGCCGTGGGGATGACGTACTCCTGGCCGTGGCCGTTCAGGAGTATCTGTTTGCGGAAGCCCATGTTCCACAGGCCGGCGATGACCGCCTTGAGCTGCCCCACGAAGACCTCCTCCGGGACCACGATCGTCCCCGGCATCCCAAGGTGATGATAAGGGTGCGAGCCATACCAGATGGGCTGAGCCACGGTGCAGCCGGTCTTTGCGGCCACAGCCTCAGCCACCCGGGTGACCAGGAAGGTGTCTTCCCCCAGAGGGGCGTGGGGCCCGTGGGCTTCGGTGGAGCCCACCGGCACGATGATCAGGTCATTTGTCTTCAGCCGTTCCTCTATCTGTTTCCAGGTCATGTTCTGAAGGTAGAGGCCGTCGGCGCTCTCCATGTGTCCGCCCTTGGGCGGGATCTGCCACTCGCCCATGTCCTCGATCCTCTCCTTACGATTTTGCGATAGCTGCCACCAGATCGGCCCGGCTGACGATGCCCACCAGCTGGCCGCCCTTCACCACGGGCACGCGCTTTATGCGCTTGGCGCTCAGCACCGCGGCGATCTCCTGGATGGGCGTGTCCTCGGTCACGCTGATGACCTCCTTAGTCATGATGTCTTCCACGGTGTTGCCCCGTTTGATGGCCAGGAGGTCGGCTTCGGTGGCAATGCCCACCACCTGCCCGGCATCGTCTACTACCGGGACGCCGCTGATCTTGTGGTCCGACAGGAGCTTGGTGAGCTCGTAGACCTTGGCCGATGGCTTGATCGTCACCACCCTGGTGGTCATCACATCTTTCGCGGTCTGCATGGTCCTTCCCTCCTCAACACCAATTGGCCCCAGAACGCCGGCGCCAGGCCTAGCTCTCCAACCGCCATTCCAGAGCCTTACGGTACAGTTCTACGTATTTCTTGGCCGACCGGCCCCAGGAGAAATCGGCTTCCATGGCCCGCTTCATCAGCCGGCGCCAGACATTCTTGTGCCTGAAGGTCTCCACGGCCCTGACGATAGCCACCAACAGGGCGTAGGGATTATAGTTGGTGAAGGC
>DYIS01000284.1 GCA_020723545.1 Ktedonobacter racemifer | reverse complement strand
AATGTCTTGATCCACGAGAACCAGGTCAAGCGCGAGAACGTGTACATCATCGGCGTGGCCTGCCCGGGGATGGAGTGGCAGGGCCAGCCCGAGGCCCGCTGCCGGCACTGCGACCAGAGGGTGCCAGTGGTGTACGATGTCCTCATCGGCCAGGCCCCCAACGAATCCGCGACCCCCGACGACTATGCTGATGTGGCCGCATTGGAGGCCATGCCTCCGGAGGAGAGGCTGGCCTTCTGGGCCAGGGAGTTCGACCGGTGCATCCGCTGCTATGCCTGCCGCCAGGCCTGCTTCGGCTGCTATTGCTTCGAGTGCGTGGCCGAGCAATTGGACCCGCAGTGGGTGGGCATTGCCATTGACCTGCCGGAGAAGCAGTTGTTCCACATCATGAGGGCCTATCACCTGGCTGGTCGCTGTGTGGGCTGCCAGGAGTGCGAGCGGGTCTGCCCCATGGGCCTCCCGTTGTCACTCTTGAATCGCAAGATCGCCAAGGAGGTGGCCGAGTTGTTCGGCGGCTACCGGGCCGGGGCCGATGCCGCCGTGGCGCCGCCCCTGGCCACCTTCCGCAAGGAAGATGATTTGGAATGAAGGAACTACTCGCTATGACCCAGACCATCTCGCGCGCCAGCCTGGCGCTTTGGCTCGATGCCCTGACCAGGGATTACACGGTGATCGCCCCACGGCGGGTGGATAAGCTGGTGCTATACAAGCCCATCAGCTCCGCGGAGGAGATGGTGTACGATTTCGGGCGTACCGGCCTCTCGGCCAAAGAGCACTTCCTCCCCATGATGCAGAGCATCGTGAACATCCATAAAGACCAAAACGGCCTGATCCTGGAGGTGCCCCGACTAGGGAGGAGCCAGGTGATATTTGGGCTGCGGCCCTGCGACGCCCGGGCCCTGCGGGTGCTGGATGCGGTCATGCTCTCCGAGCCGGCCGATGCGTACTATGGCGAGCGCCGAGAGAACACGGTCACCGTAGGCATCGCTTGTAAGGAGCCTCAGGAGGGCTGCTTCTGCACCAGCATGGGCGGTGCCCCGGACGACGAAAAGGACCTGGATATCTTGCTGGTGGAGATGAACGACGGGTACGCGGTCAAGGCCGTCACCGACAGGGGTAGGGCCTTATTGGCTGGCGCCAGTCTGTCCGAAGCCGATGCCCCCCCGCCGGTCAGCAAGGCTCCGGAGGCGCTGCAATTGCCCACCCTGGAGACCTGGCAGGGGCGCTTCAATGAGGCTTATTGGGCCAGGTTATCCGATCGCTGCCTGGGCTGCCGGCTATGTGCCTATGTCTGCCCGACTTGCTACTGCTTCGATGTACGGGATTATGCCGAGAACAGCTCCGAGATCAAGCGCCTGCGCTGCTGGGATAGCTGCCAGGCCTCCGGTTGCTATCGCCTGGCTGGAGGCCACAACCCCCGGCCCACCAAGCGGGAGCGGCTGCGGCAGCGGTTTTACCACAAGCTGGTCTACTATGGCCAGCGGTTCCAGGTGGACCTGTGTGTGGGCTGCGGCCGATGCGTGGTACAGTGTCCGGCCAACATCGATATCCGAGAGATAATAGCCGATGTGGCTGGGCAATGACAATTTTCATGGCTTTGGGAGGATGACGATTCATGTCCAACCCACTCCTGCCGCACCTGGCTACCTTGACTCAGGTGAAAGACCTGGCGGTTGGGATAAAACTTTTCCGGTGCAAGTTCAACGACTCCCAGGTGGGAGCCAACTTTGACTACCGGCCGGGGCAGTTTGGCTTTCTCTCGGCCTTTGGCGTGGGGGAGTCGCCCTTCGGGCTCACCTCCACCAAAGGGCGCCTGAACAGCGAGGTGGAGTTCGCCGTGGCCAGGGTGGGCACGGTGACGGCGGCGCTGCACGAGCTGGAGGAGGGCGACACGGTAGGCATCCGGGGCCCCTACGGCAACTGGTTCCCCCTGGATGAGGTCAGGGGGAAGCGGATCGTCATCATCGGCGGCGGCATCGGCATGGCCCCGCTCCGGCCAGTGATCCAGACCATCATCTACAATCGCCGGGACTACGACGAGTTGATTCTCCTGTGCGCCGCCCGGCAGCCCAATTTGTTGGTCTTCAAAGAAGAATACGACGAGTGGGCGGCGGCGCCAAACACCAGGTTTCACGTCACGGTGGACGTGGGCGATAACTCCTGGAAGGGGAACGTGGGCCTGATCACCAAGCTCCTGGCCGATGTGGCCCCCACCCCAGACAACGCCGTAGCCATCACCTGCGGGCCACCGATAATGATCAAGTTCGTGTTGAAGGGCCTGAAGGAGCTGGGCTTCACCCCGGAGCAGATCGTCACCACCCTGGAGAGCAAGATGAAGTGTGGCATCGGCAAGTGCGGGCGGTGCAACGTGGGCGAGAGATACATCTGCCTGGACGGCCCGGTGTTCCGCTATGACCAGATCCTGAAGTTCCTGGAAGAGTTCTAGCCGACGCTGGCAGTTAGGCTACAGCGTTAACTTTATGGGCGGCCTGTGCCACCAGGATGCCAGGACGATGCCTGGTTGACAAAGGCTCGGGTTACATGTATACTATGTGCACATGCGCATAAAGGAGATGAACGAATGCCTACGTTGACCAAGCGGGTGCAGGTACTATTAGAGCCGCCGCAGTTTGCTCGCCTGGAAGAAATTGCCAAGGCGCGCAAGTCTTCAGTCGGCGCCCTCATCCGGGAGGCCGTGGGGAAGGAATACTTTCGGACCGATCGAAAGGAGCGGCTGGCCGCGGTGGAGCGAATGGCGGCGATGACGTTGCCCGTTGCTGATTGGGAGCAGATGGAGCGGGAGTCTATCGGAGGGTCCGCCCTTGACTAAGGGTCTTTGCCTGATAGACACCAACGTTCCAATGTATGCGGTTGGGGCAGACCATCCCCTGAAGCAACCATGCCTGGCAATCTTAAGGGACATAGCCGAAGGGGAGATCCAGGCGGTCGCTGACTCAGATGTGCTACAGGAGATCTTGCACCGATACACGACAATACAACAACGGCGTTGGGGCATTGAGGTGGTAAGGGAGTTTGTACGGGTCGTCCCAAATGTGCTTTCCGTGAACAAGGTAGACCTGCTCTTGGCCCTGGACTTGCATGCCCAGTTCGAAGAACTTCAGGCCAGAGACTCAGTGCACGGTGCCGTCATGCTTAACAATGGTATAGAGATGATCATCACTGCTGACCGCCATTTCGATGCTCTCCCCGGCTTGCGGCGCCTTGATCCCGCCAACTGGCGTTGAGTAGGAAAGATGCCTCGGCCCGTTGACCTCTACGATGCCTTCAGCGATAGCTACGACACGATGATCGCCTGGGAGCCCAGGCTCCGGAACGAGCTACCTTTCTTCCGAAAGGTATTCGCGGAAAACCAGGCACGAAGGGTCCTCGATATGGCCTGCGGCACCGGCCAACACGCCATCGCCTTCGCCAGAGAGGGCTATGCGGTAACCGCCGTGGACCTCAGCTCACCGATGATCGAGCAGGCCCGCGCCAACGCGGTCAAAGCCGGGGTGGACGTTCACTTCGCGGTGGCGGGATTCGGCCAGGCCCGTAGGTTGATCGGCCAGGGCTTCGATGCG
>DYIS01000283.1:3340-3588 GCA_020723545.1 Ktedonobacter racemifer | reverse complement strand
TCCAGCAACCGCCACGCCGAAAACGAGGTGTCCCAGGAGATCGGCCGAGACGTCGCCGACTTCCAGTCCCTGAGACTCTCCCTGGACCTGAAGATCCTCTCCCAGAGCCTGTCCGGCGGGGGTTACCTGGGCTCGGAATATCCCGTCCTGATCAAGATCAAATATAAAGACCTCTACGGCAATGAGCAGTTGTGGGCAGCGGGCTTTTACATCCAGAACCGCGACAACAACCCCACCACTAACGGCGA
>DYIS01000283.1:0-3330 GCA_020723545.1 Ktedonobacter racemifer | reverse complement strand
CACCGAATAGCTGGTACACGTTGGAGAGAGACCTGTTGGGACGCGACGCCGCCTCGCCGCGCATGGCCTATATCAGTTCGATCCTGCTCACCGCCTCGGGCTGGGACTACGAGAGCATGGTGCGCGATGTGCGTTTGCTAGGAGAGTGAGTGGCGAGCTGGGCCTCGCCCAGGCCGAAGTAATGGCCGATCTCGTGCCGTACGGTCTCCTGCACCATGCGTCTCACCTCATCGTCGGTCCGGCAGAGGGCCTCAATGGGGGCCTTGAAGATCACGATCTTGTCCGGCAGCACCCCTCCGTAGTTGGAGCCACGTTCCGTCAGGGGCACCCCAGTGTACAGCCCCAGGAGGGTGGTATGAGGCGGGAGGCTGGCTCGCTGCAGGTCCCGCCGGGTGGGCCTGTCCTCCACCACCACGGCCAAGTTAACCAGTTTGCTTCGAAACTCCTCCGGCAGACCCCTCAAGGCCTCGGCCACCAGCCTTTCAAACGCCGTTCTGCGCATGTTTTGCCACCAAGGTTTCCATTGTCTATAGTCTACCTCGCTTCTTTACCGGTAAAGAAGCAGGTACCGTACCCATCGCCTATGAACGAGTCTGTTTCGAAAAGCCCACCTTTGCCCTAAAGCGCACAAGCGAGCGCGTATGCTCGAGTGCTCAGCTCTACCTGGGCGATCACCCGACGATAACTGCTCTGCACTAAGGCCTGGGCACGCTTTATTTTTTCCCCTATCTGGGGATCCAGGTCCGGCGGTAGCTCCTCCTCATCCAGCACCCTGTATTCTCCCCCAGGGGCCACGAGTATGTCCACTGCCAGATCTTGCCACTCCACGCTCTCCGGGCCCAGGCGTACATGGTCACAGAGGTTGAAGTAAAAGGCGATCGTCGTCCCGTCGGCCTGGACCCAGTGGTAGACGTTATAGGGCCGCCGAGCCCAGTAGTAGGCGAAGGTGAGGCTGCCGGCGGGGATAGCCACCTGGGCCACCTTGGCATCGCCAGGTACCTGATAGCGCAGTACCGCCCACCCCCGGCCCCGGGCACACAGGATACAGGGGAACTCCCGGCGTTCCCCGGCCAGGGTATATTTCACCTCCATGAAGGGCATGGGCTTCATTCCAGGTCACTTAGCCAAAGGAGATGCCCAGGCTCCGGGCTGTGCGCACCAACTCGCCGTCAGTAGGAACCGTCTTCAAGGCACGAATGCTATCGGCGATGGAGATAGCCTCGATCCGCGCTCCATGCAGGGCCACCATCTGGCCGATGCAGCCGTCGGCCACCAGGCGCACCGCCGCCGCGCCGTATCTCGTCCCCAGGATGCGGTCGAAGGCGCTGGGGGAGCCACCCCGCTGGACATGGCCCAGGACGGTCACCCGGGTTTCGTGGCCGGACATCCTGGTGATTTCCTGGGCTACCTTGTTGCCGATGCCTCCCAGTCGGACGATACCCGACTCCTCCCGGGCCTGGATCACCACATCGCCACCCTCCGGCCGGGCTCCTTCGGCCACCACGATGATGGAAAACTTGCGGCCGGTCCTGCTGCGAGCCTCGATCTGGGCGCAGACCCTCTCTGTTTTAAACGGGATTTCCGGGATCAGGATCACGTCGGCTCCACCCGCCAGGCCAGACTCCAGGGCGATCCACCCCGCGTTGCGGCCCATGACCTCCACCAGCATCACCCGGTGGTGGCTCTCCGCCGTGGTGTGCAACTTGTCGATGGCGTCAGTGGCCGTGCCCAGGGCGGTGTCAAAGCCGAAGGTGATGTCCGTGCCGGAGATATCGTTGTCAATGGTCTTGGGCACGCCCACGATGGGGGCGCCCATCTGCAAGAGCTCATAGGCGATCCTCATAGACCCGTCTCCGCCGATGACCACCAGGGCATCCAGGCCGAACCCCTTGATATTCTCCAGGACCTTGGGGGACAGGTCGATGACCCTGGTCTTGCCGTCCTCCACCACCTTGTAGGCGAAGGGGTTGCCCCGATTGGTGGTTCCCAGGATGGTGCCTCCCCGGGGCAGGATGCCGCGGACGGACTCCAGGGACAGGGGCCGGGTCTTTTCGGGTTTGATCAGCCCGTCGAAGCCGTCCTCGATGCCCAGCACCTTCCAGTTGTAGTCGTTGACCGCCGTCTTCACCACCGCCCGGATCACCGCGTTCAGGCCAGGGCAGTCGCCACCCCCGGTGAGCACCCCGATCTTCTTTACCGCTTTCTTTGGCATCTTCCCCTCCTTAGAATACGGAGATGGCGCTTTCTTGCGATTATACAGGTAATCCGAAACATGTCAAGCGAGCGATTTGCGCGGGGCGGTCTCAAGCGGCTTTGGAACGAGATGAGAGGGTATCCTTTACTACTACTAAAAGAGCTCTTTGTCCTAAACCGTAGTATTGGTAGCGTCGGGTGCCCGGACCCGGTACTACGGCGGGGGAGGCAGAGCCCGCCCCGTGGGGCAGATGGGGAGGAGCGGGCAGGCGGCACAGAGGGGCCTCCTGCGACAGGTCTCCTTGCCCAACCGCACCAAGAGGGCGTGGTACTCGTTGAACAGGGCCGCTTCGGCGGGGAGATGGGCCATGAATAGCGCCTGGACCTGGTCATAGGAGGCATCGGCGGCGATCAGCCCCAGCCGGGACAGGATGCGCCGGGTGTAGGCGTCCACCACGAAGCTGGGCTTCGCGGCGGCGTACAGGATGATGGAATCGGCGGTCTCCGGGCCGATGCCGTGGATGGAGAGGAGATCCCGGCGCAGGTCGGCCACCGGCTGAGCGAAGAGCCGGTCCAGCTCCCCGCCATAGACCAGGTACAGGTGTTCCACAAAAGCCTTCAGTTTGCGGGCCTTGGCGTTGAAATACCCGGAGGGATATACCAACTGAGAGAGCCTGTCCACTGGCACCGAGAGCAGCCCCTGAGGGTTCAGAAGCCCTTCGTTCCGGAGGTTAGCGATGGCCTTCTCCACGTTGCTCCAGGCCGCCGCCTGGGTCAAAATAGCCCCCACCACCACCTCGAAGGGGCTCTCCCCCGGCCACCAGTGCTGGGGGCCATAGAGAGCATACAGCCGACGGTATATCTCCAGGAGCAACTCCGAGGCCCTGGACTCTGGCGTCACCATCATCTATCCTTCGGAGCGCTGCGGCGCTAAGCATATCACACCCGGTCTCAGGGCAGCAAGCCCGAGTGGAAGAAAGGTGTTGCACGACGAGGTGACGGAGCTGGGGGCCAGTGACGGTGGCCTGTCGGGCGACGGGGGGTCACAGTGCCAGAATATCCAAGGTCAACCCTATTTCCGTGTGAGCCTCCACACGTGGTAGATGCGCTGGAGGGCAGTGAAGTTGGTGAAGATAG
>DYIS01000282.1 GCA_020723545.1 Ktedonobacter racemifer | reverse complement strand
CGAGCCATTTTGGACCTCGGTCAGGATCCTCTTCATCTCAGCGCGGACTTGCTCGTCGATGATGCGGGGGCCGGCGTAGTAGTCCCCGTGCTCGGCCGTGTCGCTCACTGAGTAGCGCATGTACGTCAGGCCGCCCTCGTAAATGAGGTCTACGATCAACTTCAACTCGTGCAGGCATTCGAAATAGGCGATCTCCGGCTGGTAGCCGGCCTCGACCAATGTGTCGAACCCGGCCTGGATCAGGTTGGAGATGCCACCGCATAGCACGGCCTGTTCGCCGAACAGGTCGGTTTCAGTCTCCTCAGCGAAGGTCGTTTCAATAACCCCGGCCCGGGTGCAGCCCAACGCCTTAGCGTAGGCAAGGGCCTGTTGTTTGGCTCTGCCCGAAATGTCCTGGTGTACTGCCAGCAGCGCCGGCGTCCCCTGTCCTTCGACGAAGACCTCGCGCAGCCGGTGCCCCGGCGCTTTGGGTGCGACCATGCTTACGTCCACATCTCGTGGCGGCTGGATCTGCCCGAAGCGGATGTTGAAGCCGTGGGCGAACATGAGCGTCTTGCCAGCCCAGAGCCCCGGCGCGATCTCCCCCCGGTAGAGCTTAGGCTGGGCGGGATCAGGCACAAGGACCATGATCACGTCGGCATCCCTTGCTGCCTCGACGACCTTCATGACCTTTAGTCCCTCGCCGGCCGCCTTGTCCGACGACTTGCTCCCCTCATACAGGCCCACGACAACGCTCACACCGGAGTCGCGCAGGTTAAGCGCGTGAGCGTGCCCCTGGCTGCCGTAGCCGATGATCGCCACGGTCTTGTCCTTCAGCAGACTGAGATCTGTGTCCTGGTCGTAATAGATGTTGGCCATTGGGTGTTCTCCTTCCATCGCTGGATTAGAGGTTAGGGGTAGGGTTAACCCTTACCCCGTTCGTGCCATTGTCGCTAAGCACGTACGGTGCACGATATCCGCTGCCACGCACCATGGCCACCCGGCCAGTGCGCACCATTTCGATAATGCCGAAGGGATGCAGCAGTTCCACCATGGAGTCGATCTTGGCTTCCGGCCCGGTGACCTCCACGATGACCGACTCGGCGTAGACGTCCACAATCTTAGCCCGGAAGATATCCACGAGTTGCATGATCTCGGCGCGCCTCTCGGCTGGGGCCGTGACCTTGATCAGCGCCAGGTCACGCACGACTATCGGGGCGTGGGTCACGTCCTGGACGTCGATGACGTTGATTAGTTTGTTCAGGTTTTTCTCCACCAGCGCGGCGCTGGTCTTGCTGGTGTCCACCACGATGGTCATGCGTGAGATGTCGGGCGACTCGGTGTGGCCGACGGTCAGGCTTTCGATGTTGAAGCTGCGGCGGCGGAACAGACTGGCGACCCGGTTCAGGACGCCGGGTTTGTTCTCGACCAGGGCGACCAGGATGTGGGTTGATTTGCGCGTGCTGCTGTCATCGCCCGGAGGCATTTGGCACCCCTACACTTTCTCGGCCATAGCCATGTTCCGACTTGGCATCGGCCGGCGCAACATCTCATGCAGCCCCTTGCCGGGCTGAACCATCGGGAAGACGTTGATCTCTGGCTCGACCACGAACTCGGTCAACACCGGACCTGGGCACTGGCGGGCGGCACGGATGGCCTCGGCCACGTCGTCGGGCCGCCAGACGCGCTGGCCCTTGATCCCGTAGGCGTCGGCCAGTTTCACCAGGTCCGGGCCGGCGATGCGTATCTCCGAGTAGCGGCGGTCATGCAACAGCTCCTGCCACTGCCGTACCATGCCCAGACAGCCGTTGTTGATCACCGCGATCTTGAGCGGCAGCTTTTCCTGGACCACAGTGGCCAGCTCCGGGATGCTCATCTGGAAGCCGCCATCACCGACCACCGCCCACACCTCGTCGTCTGGCCTTCCGAACTTGGTGCCTATGGCCGCCGGCACGGCGAAGCCCATGGTCCCCAGGCCCCCCGAGGTGATCAGTTGATTCTGGCGATCGTGCTGAAAGTACTGGGCCTCCCACATCTGGTTCTGGCCCACGTCGCTGACTACCGTAATGTCGCCACCCGTCCCGCGCCAGATCTCGTGAACGACGTATGGTGCCAGGAGCATGTCCTTGAGGAGTCCCTGGTTGAGGATGTCGCGTGCTCCTGCGTCGCCGCGCCATCTCTCGATCTGGGCGAACCATGCCGATCGGTAGCGATGTTCGATGAACGGCAGAATCTGCCGCAAAACCTGCTTCGCGTCACCAACGATGCCCACGTCGGCCCGAACGTTCTTGCCGATCTCCACCGGGTCGATGTCCACGTGGATCACCTCGGCTCTTGGCGCGTAGCTCTTGAGGTTGCCGGTAACGCGGTCGTCGAAACGCATGCCCAGGGCGATGAGCAGATCGGCTTCCTGGATCGCCATGTTGGCATAGGCCTGGCCGTGCATGCCCATCATGCGCAGGTTGAGCGGGTGCGATTCCGGCAGGCCGCCGATGCCAAGCAGGGTGGTGGACACGGGGATGTTGCCGCGCTCGGCGAGTTCGCGCAGTTCGTCGTTGGCGCCGGAGAGGATGATGCCGTGCCCGGCCAGGATCACCGGCCGCTCGGCGGCGTTGATGTAGGCAGCGGCCTGGCGGATCTGTTCCTCTGGGCCGCGTAGGACGGGCCGATAGCCGGGTAGCTCGATCGTTTCGGGATATTCGAACCCGGTGGAGGCCATCTGGGCATCCTTGCAGATGTCGATCAGCACCGGGCCCGGGCGGCCGGAGCGGGCGATATAGAACGCCTCTTTCATCACCCGGGGCAGTTCTTCGACCCGGTTCACCAGGTAGTTGTGCTTAGTGATGGGCAACGTCACGCCGGTGACGTCGATCTCCTGAAACGCATCAGAGCCGACCAGGTGGCTCGTGACCTGGCCGGTGATGGCCACCACCGGGGAAGAATCGAGCATGGCGCAGGCCAGGCCGGTCACCAGGTTCATAGCGCCTGGCCCGGAAGTGGCCATGCAGACGCCAACCTTGCCGGTGGCACGGGCGTAGCCGTCGGCTGCCAGGGCCGCGTTCTCCTCGTGGCGCACCAGGACGTGGTGGATGGGGTAATCCACCAGAGCGTCGTAGATAGGCAGGATTGCCCCCCCGGGGTATCCGAAGATGATCTGGACCCCTTCGCGCCTCAGTATCTCCCAGACCATTTGTGCACCGGTGCGTCTCATACCAGCCCCTCCTGTCTGACCCGAATAAAAAAGGCCCTCCCCAGATCCAGCGATGGATATGGGGAGGGCCCCTATGCCTGCAATACTGTCGACGACGTTGCCGACTACGGGCAACGAAAAAGCCTCCCGTTTGGGAGGCTTTGGGTATGCGATTTGGCGGTGTTTAGGCCCGGCCTCAGTCCCTCCCAAACGGCAATAGTCCCTTAATGATAAGGGACGAAATAAGGGAGAGAACGACGACGCCGGCCGGCTGGCTCATCGAGACGCCTCAGCTTGAGAAGTGCTGAACAATTATTGGTGACAGGATACCACAAGAGCGGCGATTTGTCAATACCCTTTCGGCTCGATACAGGGCTTTTGCAAAGTCAGGCAGGAGAGCGTAAGATAAGCCGGAGTGCTTC
>DYIS01000281.1 GCA_020723545.1 Ktedonobacter racemifer | reverse complement strand
GCCTGCCCCCGCTCCTCGGCCGCCATATCCGGGCTGGCCCCCGGCGTGTCGATGAAGGTGATCACCGGAAAGCCGAACTTCTCGGCGTGAGCCATGAGCCGCAAGGCCTTACGGTAGCCCTCGGGATGAGCCATGCCGAAGTGGCGCTCCACGTTCTCCTTGGTGGAGCGTCCCTTCTGGTGGCCGATTATCATCACCGTGCGTTCCCCAAGCCGTGCTAATCCGCCCACTATCGCAGCATCATCGCTGTAGCGACGGTCGCCGTGTAGCTCCACAAAAGCAGTGAAGAGATGCCGCACGTAGTCCAGGGTATACGGGCGTTCAGGGTGCCGGGCCAGTTGCACCTTCTGCCAGGGGGTTTCTTTACTGGTCAAGAAACACGCGGCGATCGAGGCCGCTGATTTCTTTACCAGTAAAGAAGCGGAGGCGCGGCCAGAAACGGGCCCGGCCTCCACGTACAGCTTCAAAAGCCGGGCCAAGGTGTCTCGCAGCTCCCGGCGAGGCACCACCATGTCCACCATGCCGTGCTTCAGCAGGAACTCCGTGGTCTGAAAGCCGGGTGGCAGCTTCTGCTTGGTGATCTGCTCGATGACCCGGGGCCCAGCGAAGCCGATCAAAGCCTCGGGCTCAGCCATGATGATGTCGGCCACCGAGGCGAAGCTGGCGGTGACGCCTCCAAAACAGGGGTCAGTGAACAGGGTCAGGTATGGTAGCTTCGTTTCTCCAAACCGGCTCAAGGCCACGCTGGCCTTGGCCAATTGCAGGAGGGAGAAAAGGCCCTCGTGCATCCGGGCCCCGCCGGAGGCCACGACCACCAGCAGCGGTAGCCGCGACTCCCCGGCCCGCTCCATCGCTCGCGCCACCTTCTCGCCCACCGCTGAGCCCATGCTGGCGCCCATAAAGGCGAAGTCCAGGACCAGGAGGGCCAGGGGATGGCCCTCCACCAGCCCGCGGCCGGAGACGGCGGCCTCGTTTAGCCCGGTGGTCTCCCGGGCCTCTCTTATCTTTTCGGCGTAGCTCTTGCCGTCCCAGGTGAAACCCAGGGGGTCAGCGGAGGTCACGTCCCGGTCCCACTCCTCGAAGGAACCCGCGTCCAGAAGCTGGGACAGGCGCTCTCGGGCAGACAGCCGGAAGTGAAAGCCACAGCGCTGGCATACCTTCTGGCTCTTCTCGAACTCTTTTACGTACAGGAGCTCTTTGCAACGGCTGCAGCGGATCCACAGGTTGTCGGGGATCTCAGCCGTCTTCTCCCCCGAGACCGGCAAGGTGAAGTATTTGGGCTCTTTGCGAGAAAAGTCCATCATTATCCTGACTACAATGGATCTCTCACCAAGTTACTGAAGGCTTCGTGCAGTAGTTTATCATAAGGGTCAGGCAAAGACAAGCGCCAGCGTCCGCCGGGCAGAACGGGCCTGTCGTGTGGTATACTATTGATAATGCCGAACATACTATCAGGAGGCGACACATGTGCCGCACCAGGATCGTCTGTACCCTGGGACCTGCCACCTCCACGGAGGACGTGCTTCAAGGCCTAATCGAGGCGGGGATGGATTTGGCCCGCATCAACTGCTCCCACGGCGACCATGCCACCCATAGGCGAAGCATACAACTGGTGCGCCAAATTGCTCAGGAGCAGCGGAAGGTGATCGCTATCCTGCTGGACCTGCAGGGCCCCAGGCTGCGCGTGGGAGAATTGGCCACCGGGCAGGTGACCTTGCGGCCGGGCCAGGAATTCACCCTGACCGCTCGGTCGGTGCCCGGAGATGACCGGGAGGTATTCGTCCACTATCCTGAGCTTTCCAAAGATGTGGTGCCGGGCAACCGCATCCTGATCGACGATGGGCTTTTGGAGCTCAGCGTCCTGTCGGCCCAAGGCCAGGACGTGCGCTGCCGGGTGGTGGCCGGCGGCATCCTGAGGCCCCATAAGGGGATGAACCTGCCGGGCGTCCGACTCAGCACGCCGTCATTGACAGACAAGGACAAGGAGGACGCGCTCTTCGGCATCGAGCAAAATGTGGACTACATTGCCCTTTCCTTCGTGCGCCAGGCCGCCGACGTGGCCAGCCTGAAGGAATTCCTGGGCCATCGTGGCGCCAGCATCCCGGTGGTGGCCAAGATCGAGAAGCCCGAGGCGGTGGAGGCCTTCGGGGAGATACTGAAAGAGGCCGACGGGATCATGGTAGCACGGGGGGATCTGGGGGTGGAGATGGCAGCCGAGCAGGTGCCCCTGATTCAGAAATCGATCATCAAACAATGCCGCCAGGCTGGCAAGCCAGTCATCACCGCCACCCAGATGCTGGACTCCATGATCCGCAACCCACGCCCTACCCGAGCAGAGTCCAGCGATGTGGCCAATGCCATCCTGGACGGCACCGATGCGGTGATGCTCTCCGGCGAGACCGCCGCCGGCGCCTACCCCGTGGAGGCAGCCCGGACCATGGCCCGAATCGCCCAGGCCGTGGAAGAGGCCCTACCCTACCAGGAGATGATCTCCCGGGTCTCCCAGGCCCCGGCCACCAACGTCACCGATGCCATCGGACAAGCCACCTGCGAAATAGCCTGCGAGTTGGGCGCTGGTGCCATTATCACCGCCACGGAGTCGGGCTACACCGCGCGGATGGTGGCCAAGCACCGCCCCAAGACCCCCATCATCGGGGTCACCAGCAACCCGGCCACCCAGAAAAGGCTGGCCCTGGTGTGGGGCGTGCACCCGCTCCTGGCCCCACGCTGTCGCACCACCGACGAGATGTTCGAATGCGCGGTACAGACCTCGCTGCAGGCCGGCCTGATCAGCCCGGGAAGCCTGGTAGTGATCACGGCCGGGGTGCCGGTGGGCTCGGCCGGTCGCACCAATCTCCTGAAGGTCCATCTGGTGGGAGAACGGGATATGTAGAAAAGGCAGCCCTGGGGCCGCCCGCCCTACTCTTTGACTCCCTGACCGCAGTACGGGCAAGCCTCCCATTTCAGGTGCAAGAGCCGGTCGCAGTGGGGGCAACGCTTTTGCAGCTTGGTGTGGCAGGAGGGACAGAGGACGTAGTCTGGCTGCACCCGCTGGCGACAGCCGGGACACAGCAACCGCTCCTCGATGCTCTGCAGCAGGGCCTCTTCTTCCAGGGAGCGCTCGTAGGAGTCGGCCAGGGTATCCTGGGGCCGCATGACGTAGTAGATCAGGAGGCCTGGCAGGTTGAACAACGCCACCAACAGCACCGCCAGGATCTGGGCCAGGATATCTCGGCTACGACGACGGATATCCTGGAATGTCCACACGAGGAGCCCCACCCAAAAGACGAAGATGTAGGCGCCGGCCGAAAAGGCAATCAAACGAAAGAGGGAGAGGATATTCTCGGGGATGGGCGGAATAGTCATCCGGGGCTATTGCTCCTCATGGCGCAAAATTTTGCGCCATTATACCACGCCACCGGCTTTTTGTCACTTCATTGTTGTGCGGGGGCCAGGACATACTATACACTCCTCCGGCTACGCTGAATACGTGCAGCTTGTGTTAGAATGGTCGGGTCATAAGCATATCACTGAGGAGGCGAAGCGGTATGAGACCTGGACCCCGTATTGACTACAAGCAGCTCAGTTTGTATTCCAGGGTTGGTGGA
>DYIS01000280.1:2793-3630 GCA_020723545.1 Ktedonobacter racemifer | reverse complement strand
CCATTACCAAGCGGAAGCGAACAGAGATCAACGAATCCGGGATAGATATAGGTGATACCCCTGGCCACGATCTCATCGATCAGCCGGTCGATTCCCATCTCCAACATATCAAAGGCAAATATTCGGCCTTGGCATCCAATACGGGTCGCCACCGACAGGGCGTAGTCGCAGTAGCCTCCGGCCATAACAAGAAAGATCGTGTCTTCCTTGATATCCAGATCTCTGTAAAGCCTCTCTTGGTCGATGAAATCGAAACAGCTCTTGCCGTCGGCAATGGTTTTTTGCTTTTGTGGCCGATTCACCCACTCACCTCATCAATTTTCTATCATTTATTTCCTGAATTCAATTCTCCGTCCTCTGGCTCCCATCCCATGGCAAAGGTTTTGTTGAAACGTCCCGGAGAGGTGTCTCCATCTCCTTTCCATGAGAGTCACCATGGCTGGTTATTTCCAGTTACTCAGTACCTCCGCCCAATACCGCGTAAATCCTCACCTGGTTAGAGAGTTTGGCCAACCGGAGCGTGATAAGCCCCTGCTGCGCCGCATAGAGGGACCGCTGCGCATCAAGGACGCCCAGATAGCTGTCAATCCCCTTTGTATAACGTTTATTTGAGAGACGATATGTTTCGGCAACGGCATTGACCAGTGATTGTTGCGCCGCGACCCGCTGGTCCACCGTGCCTAGCACTGCAAGGGCATCGGCTATCTCCCTGAAAGCCGTCTGGATTGCTTTCTCGTACTGAGTCAGGACAATTTCACGATCGGCCTTGCTGACCCGCAGTGCGGCCCAGACGCGGGCATCGAAAATTGGCATAACGATCTGCGGGGTAAAGTTCCA
>DYIS01000280.1:0-2783 GCA_020723545.1 Ktedonobacter racemifer | reverse complement strand
CGGAATTGAAGAGCCCGGAGAGATCGTCGCTTGCGGTTCCCACCGACGTTGTCAACGAAATCCGGGGAAAGAAGGCGGCCCGGGCCGCGCCAATAAAGGCGTAAGCCCCTTTGAGCCGATGTTCCGCCGCTATAATATCCGGTCGGCGCAGCAGTACCTCGGAGGTAAGCCCCGGAGAAATTTCCCTGGGCGGGATGACGTTCTCCAGGTCACCCGGCAACAACTCCTCCGGCACCGGAGCACCGGCCAGAAGGTTCAAAGCGTTCCGGTCCTGGGCCACCAGTTGCGTGTAGAGGGCGACATCTCCACGGGCAGCTTCCACAGGGGTTTGTGCTTGACGCAGATCCAGCTCGGTGGCAATACCAGCATCATACCTTTTTTGTACTAAACCGTAGGCGCCCTGCTGGGTTTCAAGGGTGGACCGGGCCAATTTCAGGATTGCCCGATCCGCCGCCAGGGCCAGATATACCCTGGCAACCTCGGACACCAACGCGATCTGGGCGCTGCGCCTGGCCTCATCCGTGGCCAGATACTCCTCCAAGGCCTGATCTTTCAGGCTCTTGATATGGCCGAAGAAATCGATCTCCCAGGAAGCAATGCCCAGATCAAGGCTGTACTGCTCACTTGTCCTTGGATCTCCGGGACTGACAAGATCAGCGGAAAGGCGCTTTTTACCGCCCCCGCCGGTGGCATTGACTGCTGGGAACAGCTCGGCCCGTTGCACGCCGTACAGTGCGCGCGCCCTCTCCACATTCAAGGCGGCCAGCCGCAGATCCCTGTTGTTTTCCAGGGCCATTACGATGACCTTCTGCAACTGTTCATCCGAAAAAAACTCTTGCCGGCTCAGCTCCGGGGCCTCGGGTGTGGCGGGGGCGGCCTGGTAAGCCTCACCCTGGGGCCATTCTCCCGGAACCGGCAATTGAGGTTGGGTGTATTCGGGGGCCAGCGAACAGCCGGCTGCAATGATTGCGACGCAGGCCAATAACAACAATAATCGTCTATTCATGGGCGTGTCCCCCAGGGGTACTTTCTTCAACATGTTTTATGCTTACTTTCTTTCTGTGTTTTCCCAGGATCTTATAGATCAGCACGTAAAAGAGCGGCGCAAACAGGGTTACCAGAAAGGTCGAGGTCACCGTGCCGCCGAGCACGCCGGTGCCGATGGCCCTTTGCGCCCCCGATCCTGCTCCGACGGCCAGAGCAAGCGGCAGGATGCCGAAGCCGAAGGCCAGCGAGGTCATGATGATAGGCCGCAGCCGCAGTTTGGCCGCTTCCAGGGTCGCCTCAATCAGACCTGCCCCTGCATCAACCCTGGCCCTCGCGAACTGGACGATCAGGATAGCATTCTTGGTGGTCAAACCCAGGGTGGTCAACAGACCGATCTGGAAATAGACGTCGTTGGGCATCCCCCGCATACTTGAGGCAATAACTCCGCCGATAACCCCAAGGGGAAGGGTCAGCAGAATCGCGATGGGGATGGGCCAGCTCTCATACAGGGCCGCCAGACAGAGGAAGACGACAAAGATCGAAAAGGCATAGAGCAATGGCGCCTGGGAGCCTGCCATCCGCTCCTGGTAGGAGAGTCCGGTCCAGTCATAGCCGATGCCCCGGGGCAGCTTGGCGATGATCTCTTCCATAGCGGCCATGGCCTCGCCGGAACTCCTTCCCGGGGCCGGCTCTCCCCAGATATTGATCGACGGGAAGGCGTTGAAGCGCTCCAGCTTAGGCGAACCCATGACCCAGCGGCCTGAGGCAAAGGAAGAGAAGGGAACCATCTTGCCGACGCTGTTACGCACATAGAGCTTTTCCATATCCTGCGGCAGCATGCGATAGGGCGCATCCACCTGGGCATAGACCTTTTTAACCCGGCCGGACTGGATGAAGTCATTGACATATGCGCTGCCGAAGGCCGAGGCAATGGTGTTGTGGATGGAAGAGATGGGAATCCCCGAGGCGCCGGCCTTGTCCCAGTCCACATGGATTCGGTATTCAGGCACATCTTCCAATCCGTTGGGCCGGACCCTGACCAGACGCGGATCCTGGGCCGCCATGCCGAGGAGCTGGTTGCGGGCCTCCATCAATTTTTCATGACCCATACCGCCCCGGTCCAACAACTGCAGATCAAACCCGGTGGCCATCCCCAGTTCAATGACCGGTGGGGGCGGGAAGGCGAAGACCATGGCCTCTTTTATCTGGGAAAAGGCCCCCCATGGCTCGACCGGCGATGGCCCCGACCTTCAGGTCCGGCCGCTGGCGCAGCTTCCAGTCTTTCAGTTTGACAAATCCCAGGGCCATGTTCTGTCCCTCACCGCCAAAACTCGTACCAGCTATTGTCATGATGGAATCCACCCCATCTTTCTCCTGCTCCAGAAAATAGTCCCTGACTTTGTTAATCACGGCCTCGGTCTGTTCCAGGCTGGATCCAGAGGGTAGCATGGCCTGGACCATCAGGATGCCCTGGTCTTCATCCGGAATATAGGATGTGGGCATGCGCTGGAACAGATAGCCCATGGCCCCCACAATCAACATAAACAGGAGCAGGTAACGCAGCTTTTTGGCCAGAACCCGACCAACCAGCCGGACATACAGATCCCGAGCGCGGAAAAAACCCCGGTCGAACCAGCGGAAAAAAGGGCGCAAAAACCAGACCGCGTTGTCCGAGGGTTCATGTCCCTTGGGCACCTGCTTGAGCATGGTGGCGCAGAGCACCGGAGTCAGAACCAGGGCAACCACCACCGAAAGGAGCATGGACGAAATGACGGTCACGGAAAACTGGCGATAGA
>DYIS01000279.1:777-3635 GCA_020723545.1 Ktedonobacter racemifer | reverse complement strand
CCTGAGCTACCTGAAAGAGGTCCAGGAGGACATGGTGGTCAACCTCGCCCCGTTCCGGGGAGGGTCCGAGGCGGAGCCATCACCGTTGGCCGCCCCCTGGGCCAAGGAGGCGCCCTTCCGCAAGTACGCGGTGAACGCGGTCGTGGACAACTCCGACCTGCACGGCGGCCCGGTGATCATGGAGTTCAACCCCACTTATAATAACCTCTTTGGCCGCGTCGAGAAAGAGGCCCAGTTTGGCACCCTGGTCACCGACTTCACCATGCTCCGGGGTGGCTCCCTCCATCGGGCCAACGGCGGCTACCTGGTGCTCCAGGCCGAGCAGGTGCTCCAGGACCCTATCACCTGGGATGGCCTGAAACGGGCCCTTCGGAGCCGGGAGATCGCCATCGAGGAGATAGCGGAGAGGTTGGGCTTCATGGCCACCAAGAGCCTGCGGCCCGAGCCTATCCCCTTGGACATCAAGGTGATTATCATCGGCAGCCCGCAGATCTATCACCTGCTTTATGCCCTGGACCCCGATTTTAAGGAGCTATTCAAGGTCAAGGCCGATTTTGATACCCGCATGGATCGCAGCGACGAGAATGTGCGCTCGTACACCGCCTTCGTCCGTGCCACCTGCCAGAAGGAGAATTTGCTGCACCTGAACCGGTCGGCGGCGGCCAAGATCGTGGAACACGGCTCCCGCCTGGCTGAGGATCAGGACAAGCTCTCCACCCACTTCGCTGAGATCGCCGACATCCTGCGCGAGGCCAGCTTCTATGCCACTCAGGAGGGCTCGCCGCACATCAACGCCTCTCACGTGACCAAGGCCATCGAGGAGAAGGTCTATCGCTCCAATCTGATCCAGGAGCGCCTCCGGGAGATGATCGCCCAGGGCACAATCATGATCGCCACCGCCGGGGAGGCAGTGGGCCAGGTGAATGGCCTTTCGGTGATCAGCCTGGGCGACTTCGCCTTCGGCCGCCCCTCCCGCATCACCGCCAGCTTCGGCCTGGGACGGGAGGGGGTGCTGGACATCGAGCGAGAGGCCAAGCTGGGCGGCCCCATTCATACCAAAGGCGTGCTGATCCTGAGCGGCTATCTGGCCCAGAGGTATGCCCAGGACAAGCCCTTGAGCCTCTCCGCCCGGTTGGTCTTCGAGCAGAGCTACGAGGGGGTGGAGGGTGACAGCGCCTCCAGCGCCGAGCTCTATGCCCTGCTCTCGGCCCTGTCGGGCCTGCCCATCCGGCAGGGTCTGGCGGTCACCGGGTCGGTGAACCAGCGGGGGGAGATGCAGGCCATTGGCGGGGTGAACGAAAAGGTCGAGGGATTCTACGAAGTGTGCAAGGCCAAAGGGCTCACCGGGGAGCAGGGGGTGCTGATCCCCGAGAGCAATGTCCGGCACTTGATGCTCAAGGAGGAAGTGGTGGAGGCGATCCAGCAGGGTAAATTCCATATCTATCCGGTAAAGAACGTCGACCAGGGCATCGAGCTCCTCACCGGAGCCAGTACGGGGGCGAGGCAGGACGACGGCACCTTCCCGGAAGGCACGGTCAACGGCCGCGTGGACCGGTGTTTGCGTGAGCTAGCGGAGCGGCTCAAGGGCTTTGCCGAGGAGGGGAGAAACAGGACAGGCGAGGGGTAATGATATGATGGGAAGACCATCTACTACCGAGCAGAGGTTCCTCATTGACATGCCTCCGGAAAACATTTAAAATCTGTGCGCTTTACAAGATTCCTTCCCAGGGAGACTAATGACCACTATCCAGAGCGCCGAGGCGCGCCGTGGGGCGGTGGCCGGCAAAGAGGCCTGGCTCACCAAGGCCCGGCAAAAGGAATTAAGGGCCCTCCTCAAAGGCCTGCTCTACCTTTCGCCGTCGCTTTTGGTTTTCCTCCTGTTCGTTTTCTATCCCCTGGTGCGCTCCTTCCACCTGAGCCTCTACGCCACCGACCCCATCGGCCGGCCATCGGTGTTCGTCGGCCTGGAGCAGTACCAGCGACTCTTCACCACGCCGAACTTCCTGTACAGCCTTCAGGTGTCGGTGGCCTTCGTCCTGTACACGGTGCCCACGACGATCCTCGCCGCCCTTTTCCTGGCGGTTCTGGGCAGCGCGCGGCTACGCGGCATCAGTGTCTTCCGCACCGTCTTCTCCTCGACCATCGCTGTATCCGGGGCCACAGCATCTTTGATCTTCCTGTTCCTCTACCACCCAGCCCTGGGGCCTCTGAACTACTTCCTGGATGTGCTGGGGCTCCCCCGGGTACCCTGGCTCACCAGCCCGGTCACGGCCCTACCATCGGTGGCCTTGACCACCGTCTGGCTCCAGTTGGGCCTGAACACGGTGATTTTACTGGCCAACCTCCTGGGGATACCCGAGGAGCTATACGAGAGCGCTAAGATCGACGGGGCAGGCTTTCGGGCCATGTTTCGCCACATCACCATTCCGATGCTCTCGCCCACCGTCTTCTTTCTCATCGTCGTGGATACCCTGGCTGCTTTCCAGGCCTTCACCCAGTTTAACGTCCTCACCGACGGCGGCCCGGTGAGATCCACCACCGTCTTGGTCTATTCCATCTACCAGGAGTTCTATTTCAACGGCCAGTACGGCTATGCCTCGGCCCAGGCAGTCACGCTCCTGGGCATTATGCTGGTGCTCACCATCCTGCAGTTCGGCTTGCTGGAGAGGAGGGTGTTCTACCGATGAAGCGCCGCCTGGACGCCCGCGACGTCCTCCCACCGGCCTTGCTCTACTCCGCCCTCATCGCCGTGGGCGTCCTCGTCATCTTTCCCATCTGGTACGCCGTGGTCACCAGCTTCCTGTCGGATCCAGAGGTGGCGGTCTACCCGCCCAAGCTCGTGCCCACGAGCCTGAATC
>DYIS01000279.1:441-767 GCA_020723545.1 Ktedonobacter racemifer | reverse complement strand
GCGCTACCTCCTCAACAGCGCCGTCCAGTCCAGCAGCGTTACCATCTCCCACCTGTTGCTGGGCAGCCTGGCGGCCTATGCCTTCTCGTTCCTGGCCTTCCGGGGAAAGAACCTGCTTTTCTTGATCTTCCTGTCCACCATGATGATCCCCTGGGAAGCCACCATCATCCCCAATTATCTGACTGTTCGGGCCCTGAGGTGGACGGATACCTTCCAAGGTCTAACCGCACCCTACCTGGCCACGGCCTTCGGCACTTTCCTTTTGCGCCAGTTTTTCATGACCATCCCCAAGGACCTGCACGATGCCGCCATCATCGACGGCTGCA
>DYIS01000279.1:0-431 GCA_020723545.1 Ktedonobacter racemifer | reverse complement strand
CGACCTGCGCTTCCTGACCACGGTGGTGGTGCCTTTGGCCCGGCCAGCCCTGGGAACGCTGGCCGTCTACAGCTTTCTGCAAACCTATAACCAGTATCTCTGGCCCCTCCTGGTCACCAACCACAAAAACATGCGCACGGTGCAGATCGGCATCGCCCTGCTCCAGGACGAGGAGCGTTTAGCCTTCAACGTGATCATGGCCGGCGTGGTGATCATACTCCTGCCCACCTTTACCCTCTTCATCCTGGGCAACCGCCAGCTCATCCGGGGGCTTACGGCCGGGGCGATAAAGGGGTAAGGAAGGAGTCAATGAATGATGAGCGAGGTAACGGATCGGGGCGGTTCCGATGGGAAGGAGGTGATTTAAACGTAGCCATAGACCTTTAGGTAGGTAGAGGACTTCGGCATCGGCCTGTGGGGCGTAGCCCCAT
>DYIS01000278.1 GCA_020723545.1 Ktedonobacter racemifer | reverse complement strand
CCGCGGATTAAACTTATTATACCGCACTATTGTTGCTGCAAAGTAACAATCAAGGTATATATTTCGTTACAGTTTTTAGTTAAACTCTTGGCCGTGCTGTGGGATGGGCTTCTTGGTCTGGTGGTCCCGCTACTTGTGGCCAACGCCGCCATTCTTTACTGGTAAAGAACGTGGACAAGGCAGCAACGGCGCTCGGCCTACGGTCCAGGGCAAGTCTGGCTTGGGATCAAAGCTGCGCATGGTCCCTCTCTCGTAACTGTGAGGACGGACGAAGCAGCCTTGCTTGCAGATGTTGATGAGGAATCGGAGAGCAAGCAGTTATATTATATTCGGCAAAGCGAGATTGTCAAGGCAGCCAAAAGCCAGGAGGTCCCAGTTCTCGTCCCTCTTGACAGCCTCACCAACCCCTCGTATAATCGGCGCCAAAGGTCATCGTATAACTGCACTTATACGAGCTGCACTGTCTGGCAGTCAGCCTTTTTAGCTCCGCTAACAGGCTTTAACGGCCAAAAAACTCATCGTATAACGGGCTCGGGGCGAGATTAGCGCGTTCTAACTCCCCACCTGGTGGGGCTGTACCAGGAAAATCCTGGGGCCTGAGCGGGGCAACGCGCTCCGGTGACAACGCTGCAGGGCTACCTTTTGACGCCCGTCCGGGCGGCAACGGGCTACACCACGCGTCGACGCCGAGGTCCAGCCTTGACGCCGACGTCGGCGACAACGGCTGGCCCGGGACTCGACGGTGCGAAATTATTGGCCGAGGCCAGAAACGGCCCTGTATGGGCCTCGTGGCGCGAAAACAGGAGAGCCAGTGAGCTGAACATGAGCGAGGGACTGCTGGAGAGGTTCGCCGATCATCTGCGTTCCCTGGACCGCTCAGACCGCACCATCCGCAACTACCTGGCGGACCTGGGAACCTTCGCCACCTGGTTCGAAGGCACCAACGGCGAGGAGCTCACCCCCCAGGGGATCACCCCGGTGGATCTCCGGGAATACAAGCAATACCTCCAATCCATCAGGCGGGCGAAGCCGGCCACGGTGAACCGCCACCTGGCGGCGGTGGGGGCTCTCTGCAAGTGGGCCAGGGGCGAGGGGATGATCCAGTCCAGCCCCGCCAACGGCATCAAACGCCTGGACCAGGTGAAGGCCCCGCCCAAGGCCCTGAGCAGGAAAGAGCAGTACGCGCTGCTCAGGGCCGTCCTGAAAGAGGGGCGGCCTCGAGACTACGCCATCGTGCAGCTTTTGCTCCAGGCTGGCCTGCGGGTGGGGGAGCTGTGCGCCCTCCGGCTCGCGGACGTGGAGATCTCCAAGCGCAAGGGCCGCGCTATAATCCGACAGGGGAAGGGTCAGAAGTGGCGAGAGGTGAGCCTGAACGCCGACGCGCGGAAGGCGCTCTCGGAATACCTGGCCACCCGGCCCAGGGTATCTCACGACTACATCTTCGTGGGGCAAAGGGGAGAGCCCCTCCAGCCCCGAGGCGTGCAGTTGATGCTGGCCAGGCATGTCAGCTCCGCCGGGCTGGAGGGCATATCGCCGCACAGCCTGCGGCACACCTTCGGGAAATCCCTGGTGGATGCCGGGGTGTCCCTGGACCGGGTGGCGGCCCTCATGGGCCACTCGAAGCTGGACACCACGGCGCTCTACACCAGGCCCACCCAGGCCGACCTAGACGAGGCGGTGGAGAGGCTATCTTTGGGATAGATGATAGCGAGACCGGGAGAATGGTTCAGATGGACACCCAAGTGTTGGCCAAAGAGGTCACCAGCGAAACCAAGAAGCGGCGGCCCCGACAGGAGCTGATCAATTCCCGGCGCCGCCCCCAAACCGTGGAGGAGTACGACCGGGCGGTCAGGGAGGTCCTGGCCTGGGCTGAGGAGCGCAGCGGACAGCAGGGCCCGGGCCCCAACGAGAAACCGAAGGCGCGATGATGTTCGCCCACATGGTCAGCATCGACCCGGCGAGGAACCGCTACCGCGGCTACATCGTGGCCATTCAGCCGACGCTCTTCTCGCCCTATGCCCTGGTTCGAAGCTGGGGGCGGGTCGGGTCCAGGCCAAGGATGCTGGTTAGGGAGATGGCATCCGCAGCCCAGGCCCGGGAGGAGGCCATGAAACTCATGGCCTTACGGCTGAGACGTGGGTACAGGGTGATCCAGGTTGACGACATCTGGTAGGTTTGCCACGGCCTCTCTTAGGCTTGCCGTTACCCACTTTATTGTAGCCAGGGTCTATAGCGGCGATAGAGGAGCAGGTAGGTCGGCGTCAGAGGCCGCTGGGCTTCGAGCTTGTCCTCCAGCCAAGCCTGCACGGTCTGCCAGGTACCGGGCACGACGGGGTCGTCAGCACTCAGCAAATCCAGAGCCACCTTGAAGAAACTCGGCTGGCCCCAGCAGGCCACCTTGGCCCAGTACTTGCGTTCGGTCCACTGGAGTCCAAAGAGACAGATGAACCAGTAGAGCACCGCCAGCACCGTCAGCAGGCCTTTGACCAAGGACACACGCTCGGCTTGAAGGGAACCCTCATCCAGCGCGAGGGCCAAAGTTTGCTGGTGCCGGGACGCTCGTGATACTACCTACCACGGCCCTCAGCTTTCCACGCCCAGCTCCGCGGTGACCCGAGTAGTCCACCACAGAGGTTATGATGGGTACAGATGTTTGAGTTTGATCCAGGCATCGTTGGTGGTAAATCGCCACTCGACCGTCACCTATTGGGCATTGCGCTCGTGTTCCCAAGCGGCAATTTCCGCCTGGAGGGTCGGGATATCCGGGATGCGCCGCTCCAGACATTCACGCAAGAGCACCGACAGCTCGATTTCCACCATGTTGAGCCAACTGCCATGCTTGGGCGTATAGTGAAACTCCAGTTTGCGCGCGATCCGTCTCGCCTCGGCCGGCTCAAAGGCCTCATACAACGCCGCCGGGGTGTGGGTATTCAGGTTATCCAGCACCACCCGGATAACCCCCGCTTGAGGGAAGCCTATATCCACTAGGGCTTTCATGCAGTCCGCAAAGTCCCGTTTGGTGCACTGGGCCGTTACGTCCACGTGCCGCCATCCCTGAAGCGGGTGAAAGGTCAAAAAGAGGTTACACGTGCCATGGTGCCGATATTCCGAATCATACCGCGCCGGCTGCCCCGGCTGCAGCGGCACGGGCGGGCGCACCTCGCCAAGCAACTGGTAGGGCCTCTCGTCAAAACCGACCACCGGCCGGCGGGGATCATACGGCTCCGCATAAAGGTCCAGGATGTCCTCCATCCGCCAGACAAACTCGGGACTCACCGTGGGAATACACCATTGTTCCCGCAGCCAGGGCTTGAGGTCGTTTTTTTAGTGCCCGGCGCACCGTTTCATCGGAGATTGTCTCGACCACACCTAACGTGACCAAGCGCTCCGCCAGCAACTGCATCGTCCACCGATCCCGTCCCGCCGGTGGCGCGCTACAGGCCACCGCGATCAAGGAAGGCTTCCTGCTTGCCCACCAGCTTCCGCCGCACCCCAGGCCGGGGACGCTCCGTTAGCGCCGCGTACACCCCCTCCTCGACACAGCGCCAGCGCGTCCGCTCCACGGTGGACAGGCTGGTGTGGAGCGCCTGCGCAATGGCCGCATCGGTCTGCCCTTCCGCGGCCAGTAACAAGGTGTGGGC
>DYIS01000277.1:1010-3660 GCA_020723545.1 Ktedonobacter racemifer | reverse complement strand
CTGACCCACGCCTACGGCGACCGGTTCCGGCCGCCTCAGACCCTGGTCAAGCTGGTGGAGGCCGGCCACCTGGGCCGTAAGACCGGCCGCGGCTTCTACACCTACGAAAAGGCAACCTGAGAACGCGGGTACCGCGAAAGGTGAGGTTTTCTCGGCACATGCAGGCGATGCTCCTGCGCCAGCCCAGGCCAATTGACGATAGCCCACTGGAAACAGTGGAGCTTCCCAGGCCCGTCCCAGGGCCCAATGGGGTCCTCCTCCAAGTCCGGGCCTGCGGGATCTGCCACACCGATCTGCACACGGTAGAAGGCGACATCCCCTTGCCAAAGCTGCCGGTCATCCCCGGCCACCAGATCGTCGGAGTGGTGGAAGCGATAGGGGAAAAGGTCACCCGGTTCCGCCAGGGAGAGCGGGTCGGGGTGCCGTGGCTCTATTTCACGTGCGGGGTCTGCGACTACTGCCGGCGTGGCCGGGAGAACCTCTGCGATTCGGCTCGTTTCACCGGGTATCACGTAGACGGAGGATATGCTGAGTACACGGCGGTGCCAGAGGATTTCGCCTATCATCTACCAGAGCGATTCTCGGACAGCCAGGCGGCACCTCTCCTCTGCGCTGGCGTCATCGGCTACCGGGCCCTACGGCTGAGCGAGGTCCCGAGGGGCGGGCGATTGGGCCTCCACGGGTTCGGGGCTTCGGCCCACATCGCCATCCAGGTGGCCCTCCACTGGGGCTGCCAGGTATACGTCTTCACCAGGAGCCAGGAGCACCGAGGGCTGGCAAGGCAACTGGGGGCGGCCTGGGCGGGCGGAGCCGAGGAGGAGCCTCCTTCCGTTCTGGATAGCGCCATCATCTTCGCTCCCGCTGGGAACCTGGTGCCAGAGGCCCTGCGCGTGCTCCGGAAAGGTGGCACCCTGGCCCTGGCCGGCATTTACATGAGCCCCATCCCAGGGATGGAATACCGGCTCCTTTACGGCGAGCGAACGGTCCGCAGCGTCGCCAACAGCACGCGCCTGGACGCCCTGGAGTTGCTTAAATTGGCGGCCGAGATACCCATCCACACTGCGGTTCAAGTATTTCCCCGGGAGGATGCCAACCGGGCGCTTCAGCTTCTCAAACGAGGCAAGATCCGCGGGGCTGGTGTGCTGAAGGTCTCTGGAAACTGAGGCTGGCAGGACGGGCTTTTTTCACGCTCGAAAAGCTAATCCTCCCGCCCCGATCTGGATCGGGGCGGGAGGATCGGCCCCAGTATCCCCTCCACCACTCCGTTATCAAGTTATTTCAGTTACAAGGCACTAATAAAGACAAAGAAATCAGGAAGGAAAAGCTTATGCTGGAGCCCTTACTGACCCCTGAAGAAAAAGCCTTGCGCGACGAGGTGCGGGCCTTCGTCTGGGATGACGTGCCCCGTCAACTGATCCTGGACATGGATGCCGATCGGGTGTGCTATCCTCGTGAGTTCCTGGAGAGAGCGGCGGCGCGTAATCTCCTGGGCCTGCGCTTCCCTGGGGCCTATGGCGGACGTGGGCTCCCCTGGACCTCAGACATCGTGGCCTTGGAGGAAGTGGGGGTGCTGGGCACCTCTCTGGCCTGTCTCTATTCCTTGCCCAGCATCGTCGGCGAGGCCTTCAGCATCTTCGCCAGCGAGGCGCAGAAGGCGAAGTATCTGCGGCCCACCCTGGAGGGGAGGTTGACCTGCGCCGAGGCTCTCACTGAGCCCCGGGGCGGTTCGGACTTCTTCGGCACCACAACTGCCGCTCGCCGGGATGGAGACGCTTATATCCTCCAGGGCCAGAAGCGCTTCGTGGTAGGGGCCGAGGGTGCCGATTACTTTCTGGTATATGCTCGCACCGATCCCACCGCACCGGGCCACGCTGCCCTGAGCGCCTTCGTCGTGGAGCGGGGTCCCGGCGTGGAGGTGCAACACGTCTACGGCCTCATGGGCACCCGGGGCGGCGGCACCGGTCGCATCTACTTCCGGGATGCCCGCGTGCCGGCGGAGAACCTGGTGGGGCGGGAGAACGGCGGGGGCGACATCTTCTGGAGGATGATGATCCCCGAGCGCATGACCAGCGCCGCCGGGGCCCTGGGAATGGCCCGGGTGGCCCTGGAGATCGCCGCCCGCTACTCTGACCGGCGCAAGGCCTTCGGGCAGAAGATCCGCGCCTTCCAGGGGGTTAGCTTCAAGGTGGCGGATAGCATCGCCGCCCTGGACGCCGCCCGGGGGCTGGTTTACCTGGCCGCCCGGGCCATAGACGTGGGCGATGAGCCGGGACGGGTTCGGCGCCTGGTGTCTGAGGCCAAGAAGGTCGCCACCGAGACGGCCTGGCAGGTCATCAACCACGCCATGCAGATCATGGGGGGAATCGGCTACACCAACGTCTATCCCGTGGAACGCCTCTTGCGGGACGCGCGCCTGATCATGATCTGGACGGGCACCAATGAGGTGATGGACCTGCTGATCCAGCACGAGTATTATCGGGAACTCCTGGCGCCTCGGCCGGTCGGGCGGGACGTGGAGGCCGACGCTCCGCAGGCGGAGCGGATGGAAGAGAAGGTCTACGAGTAGCCTCTGGCAGGTGCCAAATAGGGCCGCATGGTTCCATGATCGACCGGGGTCTCCTAACTCGGACAAGCCGAAACCAAACTGGAA
>DYIS01000277.1:0-1000 GCA_020723545.1 Ktedonobacter racemifer | reverse complement strand
TTCTTGGCCCCGATACTTTGATTCTGTGTAATGTATCGGGGCTTGGTGTCTTTGCGGTTCAAAAAATCCTCGCTTTTTGTACACAAATTTCACTGGTGAGGTGCTAAAACAAGTCGCGGTCTATCTCCGCACCGCTCATTTGTCTATCGCCACCAGCTCGTACTCCCTGCTGCCCAGGCCGATGCGCTCTCCATGGGCGAGCTGGATGCTCCAATCCACGTCAGAATGAAGGACCAGGAACTTGTCCTCCGCCTCGGTGAAGCCGGCCAGGGCGGTGCCAGCCAGCCCAGGCGCCTTGTTCACCAGGTCCACGCTGGCCTGGTCAATGGCCACCGGGTCCCTGGAGGCCAGGATGCCCAGGTTGGGCACGATAGGCAGGTCGCTCCAGTCAGCGCAGTCGCAGTCCGGCGTGACGTTCATCACGAAGTTGATGAAGCCGCATTTCCCGGCCTTGATTTGCACCAAAGCGAAAGCATACTCAGTCATCCGCTCCTGAAGGCTGCCCTTTCTTCCTTCTCGCCAATTGACGGCGATGGCCCGGTCCCGGCAGACCACCACGCATTCACCGCAACCGTAGCACACAGCCGGGTCTATGAGCGCCTTCATCGCCTCTGTGTAGGCGATGGCCTTCACCGGGCACACCTTCAGGCAGCGCCCGCAGGTAGTGCATCGCACCGGGTCCACGATGGGCTTCAGCTCCGAGTGCTGCACCTGCTTGCCGGCCCGGGAGCCGCCGCCCATGCCGATGTTCTTCAGGGCTCCGCCGAAGCCGGTGGCCTCGTGGCCCTTGAAGTGGCTCATGGCGATGAGGACGTCAGCATGGGCCAGCGCCGCCCCTATGCGTGCCTCCTTCAACTGCAGGTTCTCGCCCTCTAGCGGCACAGTCACCGACTCCTGGCCGTTCAGCCCGTCGGCCACGATGAAAGGCGCTCCCACTGTGGCATAGCTGAAGCCATTTTCTATGGCGGCGATGGTGTGATCCACGGCGTTGGACCGGCGG
>DYIS01000276.1 GCA_020723545.1 Ktedonobacter racemifer | reverse complement strand
GGTGGATGTAGAAATCAACCTGAAGGATGAGGTGTGCCCATACACCTTCGTGCGCTCTAAGCTCGCCCTGGAGGAAATGGAGATAGGGCAGGTCCTGCGGGTGGTGGTTGACCACCTGCCGGCGGTGGAAAACGTACCGCGCAGCATAGAGGGGGAAGGCCACCAGGTGCTGGAGGTGAAGCAAATCAACGCCACGGATTGGTCCATCGTCGTTCGCAAGGCCCATGATTAGGATACGAAGGGGAAAAGGTTAGCGAGTCCCGACTTCCTGAAACTGCCATGCGGTTCTTTAACTAGTAAAGAGAGTAGAACGAACTTCAGGTGTTTCAGTTAAGCAGGAAACATCGTGCAGCCATTATCGCCCATGCTCGGGAGGCGTGCCCCAACGAGTGCTGTGGGCTGCTGGTGGGGAGCGGTGGGCGGACAGTAAAGCTATACAAGCTTGCTAACGCCGAAAATAGCCCGCTGGCCTATCGCCTGGACCCCTACGAACAACTGCGGATCTTCCAGGAGATGGACAACCATGGCTGGGAGTTGATGGCTATTTATCATTCTCATGTGGCTTCTCCAGCTTACCCGTCGGCCAGGGATGTGGAGCTGGCTTACTATCCGGAAGCTGTCTATCTCATCGTTTCCCTGGTGGAACCGGCGCGGCCAGATGTGCGAGCCTTTCGCATCAAGGAAGGCGCCATTGCCGAGGAAAAAGTCGTCGATGACGATGAGCTGACTCCGGGCGTTTAGTAAATCGCTCCCTCAACCAGACCTTGCATCCCCCCGCCAACTAAGGCAATGGGCAAAGCCTACGTCTGTGCCCAGTGAAAGGCAAGTAGGTTAGTGGACCGTTGACCGGGCTATGAGTGGGTGGTAGAATAGCCCTGAAGCCGTAAAATCTCCTCGTTTCTCTCCAAAGCGCATTGGACAAGGTAGGCCTGACCCGTGAAGAGGGCGATGGAACTGGGTTCCCGCTGGTCTGCAAAACCAGTAGGTGTCCCTGCGCGCCAGGGATCCGGTCGGTTCGAATCCGATACGCCCTCTCCAGCTTGCTTGGGATAAGCGCGGGAATTCCCTCGAGATCAGGCCGAAAACGGCGGCGGTCCGTTTCCTGAATCACGTTAAGGCCGACGCAGGCTTTAAGACCCTGTTGCTACGGCGCTCATTGTGGTACAATGAAAGCGGACACGCTCGGGGCGCCTTTCCACAGGAGGTATGGGACAGCCTATGTGCACGGTGCGGATCGGACTGGCGCAGATCAACACCACGGTGGGAGACTTGGCTGGCAATACCCAAAAGATCCTGGGCTACATCGGTCGGGCCCGGGAGCTGGGGGTGGACCTGGTGGCCTTCCCCGAGCTGGCGATAACGGGCTACCCCCCCGAGGACCTCCTGCTCAAGCCCGAGTTCATCCAGGAGAACCTGGAGCGACTGCAAGAGATCGTGGCTAACACCCGTTCCCTGACCGCCGTGGTGGGCTTTGTGGACCGGGCCGATGATATCTATAATGCCGCTGCGGTGATCCACGACGGCATCCTGGCCGGGGTCTACCACAAGGCTTACCTGCCCAACTACGGCGTCTTCGACGAGGACCGATACTTTCAGGCCGGCACGGAGTATCCGGTCTTCACCCTGGGCAGCACCGTGGTGGGTGTTAACATCTGCGAGGATATCTGGCACCCCACGGGGCCCAGCGGGCTGCAAGCTCTGGCGGGCGGGGCCGAGGTCATCGTCAACATCGCGGCCTCCCCCTATCACGCCGGGAAGAGGCGCTTTCGTGAGAGGATGCTGGCCACCCGGGCCGCCGATAACGTGGTCGTGGTGGCCTTTTGCAACTTGGTGGGTGGCCAGGACGAACTGGTGTTTGATGGCAACAGCATGATCTTTGATCAACGGGGCGAGCTTCTGGCCCGGGGAGAGCCTTTTGAGGAAGACCTGATCATCGCCGATCTGGATCTGGAGAGCATTTTCCGCCAGCGGCTCCGGGATCCCCGGAGGCGGAAGGAGAAGCTGGCCCAGACCGGAGAGGGGGTAGTGAAGCGCATCCCTCTTAAGGCCATAGAGGGCGGCGAGGAGAAGCCCCCCTTGTCCCCCAGGGTAACCAGGGAGCTGGGCCACCTGGAGGAGATCTACCGGGCCCTGGTCCTGGGAACCAGGGACTACGTCCTCAAAAACGGCTTTCGGAGGGTGGTGATCGGCCTCTCGGGTGGAATTGACTCCTCCCTTACCACGACCATCGCTGCCGATGCCCTGGGGAGAGAGAGTGTGGTGGGGGTTTTCATGCCCTCCTGCTATTCGTCCCAGGAGAGCCATGCCGACGCCCAGGAGCTGGTCCGCAATCTTGGGATTCAATTAATGATCGTGCCCATAGACGGTGCTTTCCAGGCCTATCTCGACATGCTGGATGAGGCCTTTAAGGGCCGGGAACGGGACGTGACCGAGGAGAACCTCCAAGCCCGCATCCGGGGCAACATTCTCATGGCTCTCTCTAACAAGTTCGGCTGGTTGGTGCTGGCTACCGGCAACAAGAGCGAGATGAGCGTTGGCTACGCCACCCTCTACGGTGACATGGCCGGCGGCTTCGCCGTTATTAAGGACGTGCCCAAGACCCTGGTGTACGAGCTGGCTCGTTATCGCAACTCTTTGGGCCCGGTCATCCCGGAGCGGGTCTTGGCCAAGGCGCCCACGGCGGAGCTCCGGCCCAACCAGCGGGATGAGGACAGCCTTCCCCCCTACGCCATTCTCGACCCCATCCTCCAGGCCTACGTGGAGGAGGATCGGAGCCTGGCCGAGGTCGTAGCCCGAGGCTTTGACCTGAGGGTGGTGCAAGATACAATGGCCATGGTGGACCGCAGCGAGTATAAGCGCCGCCAGGCCCCGCCGGGCATCAAGATCACCCCTCGGGCCTTCGGAAAGGACCGGCGGCTCCCCATTACCAATCGCTACCGCTCTCATGGACCATGACCAGGGGTACGATACCACGATGGCCAATAGCCAGAGACTGAAGATCAATGCCCAATGGCGGAAATTGGAACACAGGTCGGCAGTCCTTGGTGCCGGGGGCGGGGGTCGAACCCGCACGGAGTCACCTCCAGCGGATTTTAAGTCCGCCGCGTCTGCCGGTTCCGCCACCCCGGCGCTATCCCAAGAGGCTCAAAAGCCGATGGCCCTTGAGCGCCATCGGCTGTGGAGGAAAAGAAGGAATGGAGGCGACGAGCGGATTCGAACCGCTGAATAGGGGTTTTGCAGACCCCCGCCTTAACCTCTTGGCCACGTCGCCCTTTTTGTCGGCCAGATCACCTTAAGCAAAGCGGCCGGCCGGTTCGCCGGTGCCGGCCGCAGGTGCCCAAGACAAAATGGAGCGGAAGACGAGATTCGAACTCGCGACCCTCTCCTTGGCAAGGAGATGCTCTACCACTGAGCCACTTCCGCACCGGTTTCAATATAGCAAAAACGGGCCTGGTTGTCAACAGTTTGGTGCCGAGGCGCAGAATCGGACTGCGGACACCGCGATTTTCAGTCGCGTGCTCTACCAACTGAGCTACCTCGGCACCCAGGGCCTCGATCGAGCCCGGCCTCGTGGCCCGTCGCCTCGAGGCACCTGTAGTATATCAAAGCCTACCTCGCAGTGTCAAGGTTCCCCGCTCATCCACAGAGGCCCGTTTCCGAGGATGCCGGG
>DYIS01000275.1:3427-3736 GCA_020723545.1 Ktedonobacter racemifer | reverse complement strand
GCACCAGGCCCCACCCTGTACCTAGCTAGTTTCCACAGCTCGGCCATAGCGAGGGCCGGAAAGGAGTAAATGGCGGTGATAGCCCCCAGGGTGCGCAGGGTTGAGGGGTTCTCGGGACTAAGGGCGCTGGGTAAGGTCAGGACCGCTGTCCAGACCAGCAGAAAGGCGTATTCGGGCCGTTTCCATCTGACGATCGCCAGCGCTGACCCGATGTAAAACAATAGCCCGGTGACCGGGTCGAACACCGTGCGCCCCGCTATATTGTATCGCCACCTCGGATCCCCCCGAAAGGTGAACATGCCCAAAGCG
>DYIS01000275.1:0-3417 GCA_020723545.1 Ktedonobacter racemifer | reverse complement strand
TTTCGCAGGACCGGGGCCGGGTCGCCCTGAGCTAAGGCCGCCAGGTCAACGGAGAGGACGCGTACCCTGGCGGTAGAGGTTGCAGGATGGGCAGCAACGAAGCGCGCAAGAGGAACGGCGACCACTGCCGCAACAAAAAAGAGCAAGAGGATGCCAAAGGCATTGTCTCTCAAGAGTTGCCGCTGGTAGAACAAGAGATAAACTACAAAGAGAAAAAGGGCAATGGGAATCACGGGGGCAGAGAGATAGGTGTAGAGTGAGCCACCCAAGAAGAGCCCCGACACTGCCAGGAACAATGCGTTTCTTCGACGCAGACCCCACCAAAAGAAGCAAAAACTCGTCAATGCCAACGCCAGCATGCTGATGGGCGTCAGGCCCACCCGGCTGTCGAACACGTGCCAAAAGGAAACCGCTAATCCTCCCGTGGCCAGGAGCGCCACCCACTTGCCCCAGAGCTCACGACACAGGAGATACCCTGCCAAGAGGCTCCACATCCCGAAGAAGACCGAAACCAGGCGAATGGCCAGGTACGACTCCCCCAGCAGCCTCATGGCCAGGGCAACGAAGTAGGCGTACAGCGCACTTTCGCCGCCGTTCGCCTCGAAGAAGACGGGCCGAGCGCCCGCCATGATCTCCATGGCGAAAGTGGCCTGGAATACCTCATCGTGCTGCAGCCCAGGCGGTGCACCATCAAGTCGGTACAGGCGGAGACCCAGGGCTGCGCCCAACACTACCAAGAGAAGGATCAGCTCAAGCCAGTGCGCTCGAAACCAAGCGACAATGCTGGCCAGGCTTTTTTGCTGCACTCCAGTAACTATGCTCATCGAAGTCAAAGGGCTGGACTTAACCAGTTACGCATTGTCGCCAGAGCCACCGACTTGCGTTCGCTATGCCTGGCGCGCTGCCTTTGTCGAATCCACGACGAACTCGATCTGCCCGGCATGGGCGTCCCCGCCGAGGGCGGCCAGAGCCAGTGGAAGTCCACACTGCCTTTGGCGCAGGCGACTCCATAGTCCGCGTCGCGGCGGCGCCTGAATTGCTGCTCGAAGGGGTCTTCCCAGGAGACAGCTAGGTCAACGGCCTCAAGGTGAAAAACGCAGCCTGACAATAGTCAAGATATACTTGCCCCCACGTTGCATCAGATCGATCGCGTTGGTGCCCGTCTTCGATCGGCCATACTGCCGTGGGACGCAGCGATAGGGGACCTCCACCACCCGGAAGCCCATCTTTCGGGCCTGGTATAAGAAATCAATGCAATACTCGCCGTAATCGCCCACAAGCTGAATATCGGCGAACACGGGCCGCCTGGCCACCACGAAACCGCTGGTGTAGTCCCTAATGGAGAATCCCAAGAACAGTGAGGCCATGAGATTGATCGCTCGGCTGAACAGGCGGCCCAGGGAGGAGTGGCCCACATCGCAACCGCCGCGGACGTAACGAGAGCCAACCGCAATGTCCGAGGCCTCCAAAGCGCGGAGTAGGTCCGGCACCACCTCTGGCGGCATGGAGAGATCGCAGTCCATCCACGCAATCGCATCCCCGCTGCTATGCGCAATGCCGGCGGCAATAGCCGAGCGCAGCCCTCTCTCGTGAAGTCTCCTCACCAACTTGACCCGGCGTTCCCCTCCGGCTATGCGCTCCACGACCTCGCTCGTTCCATCGGGGGAGTTATCGTCCACCACGATGATCTCAGCAGCGTCTCCCAAGATCGCCAGGAGCTCCCTGATCAAACCGCCGATATTGTCCCGCTCGTTATAGGTCGGCAACACGACCGACACATTCACAGGGCAGTACTCCCCTGAACGCGAATGACAGGATAGCCGACGGGCCCACCCGTGGACGACCCAAACCTATGGCAAGCCGCGAAGCCTCGTGACGTTGCTTCCCAGCCAGGCCTGGCCAGTCTAAGTGTCAAGAGTGTATTCTACCTACCCCCATGTTAAAATGTTCTTCAATACATGGGGACCTTAACAAGGCGATGACACGGGGGGCCAGGACCCCAGGGCCATCTGACCCACAGGCTGGTGTGACAGCCAGGGGCTTAGCGTATTCTAACACAAGCCACTGCTGCCCGCAAGGCCAGCCGTGGCCCTTTTTATTTCTGGAAGGAGTTAAGACGTAGAAACAGCATTGAGTATCCGACCTGGCGAGACCGGGCTTGTGGAAATGGTGCCCATCGCCTACGAGCCCATGCGCGACCTGTATCTAAAAACACTGGAGAGCACCCAGACCCGCAGGGCCTATGGCGAGAGCATCGACAGCTTCTTCCTCTGGCTAGGCCGCAAGCGCCACGTGGACTATCTCAATCACGTGACAGTGGACGACCTGGCAGATTACCGCGACTGGCTGAAGGGGAGGGTGGAGACAAGAAGCAGGCACGGTGACCCCCAGGGGTATTCGCCGGCCACGGCGGCCAGGAAGCTCGCTGCCATCAGGGGCTTCCTCAAGTTCGCCTACTTCGGCCAGGCGTGCCTGATACCGCCCAGTCAGGTGGGCTACTTCGCCAAGAGCCCCAGGGTGCCCAGGAAGGCCAACCCCTCCTGGCTCACCACCGAGGAGATAGCCAGGTTGCTTTTGAAGGTCCAGGAGAGGGGCAATTAGCGAGACTATGCCCTGCTGTATCTGCTCCTGGGCTCGGGGCTCAGGGTATCCGAGGCCTGTGCCCTCCTGGTGGGCGACCTCGTGCCGTTGCCCAGGGGCGGCGCGCTCTTGACCGTCCGGCATGGCAAGGGCGAGAAGGAGCGCTCCTTCCGCATTGACGGGCCGGTGTTCCAAGTGGTGAAGGCATACGTTGAGGCCACGGGCCGGAGCTTCGCTAACTCCAAGGACCTGGCGACCGTGCTCTTCAGGAGCAGGCAAGGGAACGGGGGCCTGACCACGGTGCGAGCCTGGCAGATCATAACCTCGTATGCCAGGGAGGCGGGGATCGCCAAGGTGGCCTCGCCCCACGTCATGCGGCACACCTTCGCCACCCAATGCCTCTTGCAGAGGAAGGCCCCGCCCGTCCAGGTGTTGCAGAAGATCCTTGGCCACAGCCAGTTGGACACCACCATGCGCTACGCCCACATCGCCGACCAGGCCAGGATGTACAGCCTGACGGCGAGGTGGTTGCCAGTTTGACATAAATTCCAGTTTGTGCTATTGTAAACGAAGAGCCCTTGCCGGGTTGTTAGGACCCGCAAGGGCATGGCCAAGCCGATGCAGGCGACCTGGCGGGAATAGCATACTACACAGGGCCGTCTGCGTCAAGGCAGGCGGCCTTTATTTCAGGGCTGTTGCAAAGTCGTTATGGACGCCCCAAGATCAACGCCAATGCTTCCTTGGGAGACGCGGCGAAGCGTCGTCGCGCATCCGGCACGTTTGTCACGCCCCGGCGCAACAGCAAGCCCAACACCAAATTGTTGATCACCGCCATGG
>DYIS01000274.1 GCA_020723545.1 Ktedonobacter racemifer | reverse complement strand
TGGGAGGAGACCGCCCGGGAGCCCGCCGTGGTGCCCCCAGACTTGATGGCGATGACCGGGGTGGACCTGGTGACCTGGCGCGCGGTCTCCATAAACCTTGGGCCATCTACTACGCCCTCCAGGTAGGCGGCGATCACTTTCGAATGCGGGTCCTTATCCCAGGCCAGGAGCATATCGATCTCGCTGATGTCGGCCTTGTTGCCCAAACTCACAAAGCGAGAGAAGCCCACCCCCTCCGCCCGGGCCCAGTCCAGGATGGACGAGCACAGGGCGCCGGATTGCGACATGAAGGCAATGCCCCCTTTGTCGGGCATGCCGGCAGCAAAGGAGGCGTTCAGGTCACAAACGGTATCGATGATGCCCAAGCAGTTTGGCCCCACCATGCGCATGCGGTATTTTTGCGCGATGGAGGTTAGCTCCTTCTCCATCTTTATGCCGTCGCCACCGGCCTCCCGGAAGCCCGCTGAGATGACGATGACCCCTTTGACCCCCTTGCGGCCGCACTCGTCTAACACCGAGGCCACCAGCCGGTTGGGGATGACGATGACTGCTAGATCTACGGGGTGAGGGACCGCCAGGACACTGGGATAACATCGAAGCCCCAAGATCTCCTGAGCTTTTGGGTTAATGGGATAGATTGAGCCTCGGTAGCCATATTGCTGGATATTGCGCAGGACGCCGTAGCCCAGTTTGCCCGGCTCCCTGGCCGCGCCGATCACCGCCACGGAGCGCGGGTCGAAGAACATCTCCAGCATCACGGTCTCCAATGGAAACGGTAAGGCACCCTCCTCAGTCCGTTCACCGAGCTAGGCGCCGAACTTGGTCAGACGCAGGGCATTGGCTAGGGCCAGGCCCATAATGTTGACCGCCGGGAAGGTGCCCAGGGCGCCAGAGGCGCAGGCGGTCTCCCCGAACTCCCTCGCCGCATCTGCCCGACACCATCGGGAGTAGAGCAGGAAAGGAACCGGGTGCCAACTGTGACTTCGGAGGAGAGCAGGGGTGGAGTGGTCGCCAGTGACCACCACCACATCGGGGTTGAGCTGCAAGAGGGTCGGAAGCTGTGCGTCCACCTCCTCAATGACCTGAACCTTGCGAGCGAAGTCTCCGTCTTCTCCGGCGGTATCGGTTCCCTTGACGTGAATGAAGAAGTAGTCGTAGCTGGTATATTGTTCGGCCAGGGTCGCGAGTTCGTCAGCCACCGTGGTACCCGTGGTCAGGACACTCATCCCCGCCAGCTTGGCCAGCCCACGGTACATCGGGTACACGGCGATGGCTGCTGCTCGGAGGCCGTATATCTCCGGGATGGTAGGTAACTTCGGGTGTTGGGCAAAACCACGCAGCAGAACGGCGTTGGCCGGGTGATGGTTGGCCAGGATCTCGTGGGCCTGCCGCACGAATTCGTTAACGATACGCGCAGTGCGCGCCGACTTAGGGCGGGTGGCCTTCACCTCGCAAGGAGGCAGCCCTACCTTTTGCGGATCGGATTCCGTCAGGTGATCGGAGAGGTCCGACCCACGAAAGACGACGACGAAGCGATGTTCCTTCACTGGCTCCACGAAGAGCTCAACGTCATCCAGCTTTATTCTCCGCAGCAGTCCGCAGAGCTCGATGCACTTTTCCGTGGCCAAGCGGCCAGCCCGGCGGTCACTGACCAGGCCCTGAGCGTCGACGGTGGCGAAGTTGGCCCTGGCAGCCACGTCTCTATCCTTCAAGTCAAAGCCTATCCCCAGGGCTTCCAGGACGCCACGGCCTATCTGATAGCGCACCGGATCATAGCCAAAGAGCGCCAGGTGCGCCGGCCCGCTTCCAGGGGTGACACCAGGGCCCACCGGGTTGATCAATCCCACCATGCCCTTGGTGGCCAGGGCATCCAGGTTGGGCGTAAAGGCTGTCTCTAGCTCAGTCTTGCCGCCCTCCTCCCGGGAAAGGCCGCCCAGCCCGTCCAAGACCAAAAGGACTATTTTAGCCCTAGAGGCCACGCAGATGTTCCTTAGGAAATCGAAGTCAAGCACCTCAAGCTCCTGCATGATTTGTGGACTCGACCGGAGGCAAACCCTAAAAGGGGATAGGTGTCTCCTCTTAAAAGGACCTATCCCCTTGCCAGTCGCCAAGTTCACCCAGGCCGAGACCGCTGGAAAGAGCACCTCGCCCGGCGGTCTGCCCTCATGGGCGTTCGGCGCCGGGCAGCAAGAGGCCCACGAAGGCCCAAACTACGCCCAGGAGCCGATTTTCAAGGGTTTCCTCAGACCAGGGCCTCCTGGGTCTCGCGGTCGAAGATATGCATGTGTTCCAGATCCAAGACGACGTCGATCTGTTGACCGGGCCTCACCTGGGTGCGCGAGTCCAGCCGGCCCACGAAGCTCTTGGCTCCGGTGAGCAGATACAGGTAGATCTCGCTGCCCATGGGCTCCACTACATCTACCGTCACGCTGACCGTGTTGTCGAGCGAGGCGTTGGTGGCGAATTGGCGGTCGTACATATCCTCCGGGCGTATGCCAAACACCACGTCCTTACCCAGATATCTGGTCACCGCCGGCCGCTTGCTATCAGGCACCTTGACCCGGAAGCTGCTGCCATCCACGTAGAGCTCATCGGTGGTGCCAACAATCTTGGCATCGAAGAAGTTCATGGCTGGGCTGCCAATAAAGCCCGCCACGAACATATTGGTGGGGCGATCGTAAAGGTTTTGAGGCGTATCCAACTGCTGAAGGAGGCCGTCCTTCATCACCGCGATGCGGCTTCCCATGGTCATGGCTTCAACCTGATCGTGGGTGACGTAGATCACCGTGGTCTGAAGCCTCATATGAAGCTTGGATATCTCCGCCCTGGTCTGGACCCGCAGCTTGGCATCCAGGTTTGACAGCGGCTCATCCATCAGGAAGACCTTAGGCTCCCGCACGATGGCCCGGCCCAGGGCCACCCGTTGCCGCTGGCCACCGGAGAGTTGCTTGGGCTTGCGGTCCAGGAGCTGCTCGATGCCCAGGATCTTGGCGGCCTCGTTGACCCGCCGGTCGATCTCCTTCTTGGGGGTTTTGCGCAGCTTGAGGCCGAAGGCCAGGTTGTCGTAGACGCTCATGTGGGGGTACAGGGCGTAGCTCTGAAAGACCATGGCGATATCCCGGTCCTTGGGAGCCACGTCGTTTACCAGCCGGTCAGCAATGTAGACATTGCCAGTGGTGATCTCCTCCAGCCCGGCCACCAGGCGGAGGGCAGTGGTCTTGCCACAGCCAGAAGGACCTACCAGAACCAGAAACTCCTTGTCTTTAACCTCCAGGTCCAGGTCATTCACGGCAATCACATCACCAAACCTCTTGGTGACATGATCGAAAGTTACGCTGGCCATATAGCTTCTCCTCGTGATGTTATCACTGCCGGTCACGATTGAGCGATAAGCGACGGGCCAATGAGCGAACGGCATTTGCGTTGCACGCGAACTCGATAACTCATTAACTCATCCCCTCGCCTCAACAATTCGGCAAAAACAGAACTCTTCGGTCGATGGGATCTGGAAAAGGTGCGAAGCAAGGTGCATGCTATAGGGGCAAATGACAACGCCATCCCACTTCAGCAACCCTCGTCCTCATCCCACGGGCTCATTGCCAAAACCGCTCTTTGCGAATTGGGATATCTGGTTGCAAACGCCATTGGCGGCACTACCCTAACTGGCGATAAAACCACCTCCCTAAGCCTAAAAGTGCGAACGGGCACTGTACAAAGCAGAGGTAAGCATCTGCGTTGGGAGAAT
>DYIS01000273.1 GCA_020723545.1 Ktedonobacter racemifer | reverse complement strand
GCCATCCTTCTGGCGGCCCAGCATCTCGATGTCTTGGGCATTACCACCGTGGCCGGCAACCAGACCCTGGACAAGGTAACCAGCAACGCCCTGAAGGTGGTGGAATGTGCCGGGCTGACTCACATCCCCGTGGCTAGGGGCGTGGGCCATCCTCTGCTCCGCCCACCCTGTCATGCTCCAGACATTCATGGTGAGACCGGTCTGGATGGTCCAGTGCTCCCTGAGCCCATAACCCCTTTGCATCCTAAGCATGGGGTTGACTTCATTGTGGACACCATCATGTCCACCGAAGGCGTCACCCTCATCCCCACCGGGCCCTTGACCAACATAGCTGTGGCCCTGCGACAAGAGCCACGCATTGCCCAACGTGTGCAGGAGATCAGCTTGATGGGTGGATCTCTCACCTATGGCAATCGCACACCCGCGGCCGAGTTCAACATCTACGTGGACCCGGAGGCTGCCCAGGTGGTCTTCACCAGCGGCATCCCCATCAAGATGTGCGGCCTCAACGTTACCCGCCAGGCGGATGCCACCGAAGTAGAAGTGGAGCGTATCCGGGCCCTGGGAACAAAGGTAGCCAGCATCGTAGCCGGTTGGTTGGACTTCTACCGGGGCAGCCTCCGGCGAGTCTTCGGGCTACGGGGCGCATCCCTGCACGACCCGTGCGCCGTGGCCGCCTTGATTGACCCCGGCATCATCCACTTCGAGCCTATGCACGTGGCCATTGAGTTGAAGGGCGAGCACACCACCGGAATGACCGTCTGCGATTATCGCCACCTGCGAGGTACAGGCGAGGAGACTGTCGCCATCGAAGGCATCCGCAGAGGAGAACCGCCGAATGCCGAGGTGGCGGTACGCATTGACAAGGTTCGCTTCTTTGATCTGCTGATCAGCACGCTGGCGAGGTACTCATGATTGTACAGATTTATGCCCTGACCTCAGCCGAGGATGCAGCAGCGGTGGCCGATCTCGGCGCTGACCACATTGGCGTGGTAGTCGGCAAACACGGGCTTTTCTTTGACGAGCTAACCTACGCGCAAGCTGGTGCCATCTTCGCTGTCTTGCCGCCAGCAGCGGTGAAGGTTGCCCTGTCTATGTCCACGGACACCGAGGAGATCTTTGAGATGGCCGAGACCGTCAGGCCGGACATCGTGCACGTTTCGGTGCATGTGGACGAGGTCCCCCCGATGGCCGGGCTGCGAGAGCGTTTGGCTGCTATCGGCATCAAGCTGATGAGGGCCATCCCGGTGACCAGTGAGGGATCCATCGTTCACGCCCTGCGCTATCAGGAAGCGGCCGATTACCTGTTGCTGGACAGCAAGATCCCCGGCAGGCTCGGCGCCACAGGCCAGATCCATGACTGGAACATCAGCCGCCGCATCGTCGAACCATGCCGTGTGCCGATCATCCTGGCGGGAGGCCTCTCGCCGGAGAACGTGGCCGAGGCCATTCGCGTGGTGCGTCCGTGGGGCGTTGATTCCTTCCCCCTCACCAGCCGGACTGACCAGCCGCTACGGAAGGACCTGAAGAAGGTGCGACGGTTCATCGCTGCTGCCAGGGGCTTGCCTTGAGCTTGCCGAAGGAATGGATGCTGTGACTGACCGAGTGTTGGTCATGGGCGATGCCCTGGTGGACCTCATCGCCAGGATATCTCGTTACCCGCCGCGTGGGGGCAACACCTGGGGAACGGCCATGGGGAGGCATCCAGGAGGCACGGCGGCCAATTTCGCCGTGGGCCTGGCCCGCCTGGACATACCCGTAGCCTTTGTGGGTAAGGTAGGCAACGACCCTTACGGGCGTTTCCTGCTGGAGGATTTGCAGCACGAGGGGGTAGATACCTCCCTGACCCTGGTGGATCTCACAGCCTACACCGGAGCGGTCTTCATTCCGGTGGATGCCGAGGGGGAACATACCTTTTTCGCCTTCGTCAGAGGAGGGGCCCATACCCGCTTGCAAGCAGGGGACATCGACTCTCAAGCAGTGATCAAGGCTAAATGGATCTACGCCTCGGGTGGAGGTCTATTGGAGTCCCCCAGCCGTGAAACCATCCTGCAAGCTTTGGTGTTGACCAGGAGCCACGGCGTTCCTGTCTCCTTTGATCCCAATCTGCGCCTGGAGGGCGATATCTTCTCTGAGGATTTACGGAAGGCCATCGAGGCTGGTCTACGCCTGGCCGAGGTGGTCCTGGTGGGTGACGCCGAATTAGCGTTGCTGGTCGATGCGCCGACCCGGGAAGAACGGGCCCGGCAGATCCTGGGAGCAGGACCTCGCCTGGTGGTGGTCAAGTGCGGAGCATAACCGTTTTGGCTTTCCCTGTGCCTGTAGTGGATACAACCGGGGCCGGTGATGCCTTCAACGCCGGCTTCACTGCTGGCTGGCTGCGGGGCTTAGACGTGGTCGAGGCCGTGCGCTATGCCAGTGCAGTAGCAACGCTGAAGATCACCAGGCTGGGAGCCCATTCAGGGCCCCGACCGGCGGAGGTAAGTCAGTTTCTCCAAGGTGGCTGAGCGTACGTGGTGTAGCTTCTGTTAGAAAGGGGGAGATAGCGGATCTCCGCAGCAATGACGAGCTATGCGGAGCAGGTTCGGCGCTTCAGCCACAATGCCCGTCTCTTTGTGCTGTTCATCTTCCTCAACTTTCTGGGAGACGGCTTGTTTCTCCTGCTATACAACCTGTACCTGGTGCAATTGGGATTCCGTGAGGATTTTATCGGCCTCTTCGCCGGGTTGACGGCCCTGGGGGCCGGGCTGTGGGCGATCCCAGCCGGCGTGCTGACCGACCGCCTGGGTCGCAAAGGGGCGCTTCTGACCAGTGCCTTGCTCCTGGCCGTGGCCCACCTGGGACAGGCCCTATTAACCGACCCGCTGGTGCTCCTGGCTCTCAGCTTCCTGGGGGGAATGGCCATGGCCCTCTACTGGGTGCCCCGAGGGCCATTCCTCACGGCCAACAGCACCCTCGCCGAGCGAACCCATCTCTTCACCGTGGCCCTGGTGGGCGAGGAGATAATGGGGATGGTCGCCGGGCTAGTGGGGGGCCAGTTGCCCGCTGCCTTCGCCCGGATTCTCCCGGGCGTGGTGCCCGATAGCCCTGTTGCCTTTCGCTACACCCTGCTGATCGGGGTGACCCTCACGGTGGTAGGCATGGTCCCTTTACGGCGAATCGGCGAGGATCTGGAGGCTGAACAGGAGGTTGCCGAGAGGCCCGGGGGAATGGGGCGGCCGGTTTGGGAGATCCGGCCGGCATGGCATATCATGGCTGTGCTGGCCCTGCTGGAGATCTCTAGTGGCATTGGCTCCTGGATGGTCATCCCCTTCGTTAACGTCTATTTCGTCAAGGAACTGGGGGTCAGCACAGCCCAGGTGGGCTATCTCTTCTTTGCTAACGCCGTTGTGACCACGGGGAGTGTCCTGGTCGCTCCTCTAGCTGCTCAGAGGCTGGGACAGGTGGGGGCTATAACTCTGGCTCGGCTGGGATCGGTGCCTCTCACCGGCCTTATGGCTATCGTTCATCAGCCTCTGCTGGCAGCGGTGACTTATCTGGGCCGTAACGCGTCTTTCTTTGTCGGCATCCCCATCAGTGGGGCCCTCAGCATGGAGGTGGTTCCGTCACCTCTACAGGCCACCACCTCCAGCGTACGCCACACCATGCGGAGCCTGTCCCGGACGGCGGGTAGCTTTCTGGCAGGCCAATTGAGTATCGGGCGCGGATACCCCTCGGTTTTCCTTGCCTCCAGCGGGCTCATGCTTCTCACTGCGGTGATCCTGTAC
>DYIS01000272.1:2467-3768 GCA_020723545.1 Ktedonobacter racemifer | reverse complement strand
TACACCCTCGGCGGCCTACTGCAACTACGACGAATTACATTTTCCGACAAGAACTCGCTAGAGGTATCCCTCTTGCAAACCTTTGCCAATCAGGCCGCTGTGGCCCTGGAGAACGCGCAACTGTACCGACAGCGTCGAGAGAAAAACGTCACCCTCGAAATTGCCTTTCTACGCATCGGCGAAGCACTGGCCGCCTCAACTGATGTCAGAAGAACTTTGACCCTGATCAGCAAGCTGGCCGCGGAGATGATGGGGGCGGAGGCCAGCAGTGTCCAGCTTCTGGGGCAGGAATCGGGAGAGCTCACCGTCGAGGCTGGGTTCGGCCTGGAGGGCGAGGCGGGCAAATGGCCAGCGCCTGAGGCCATTGCCCGCCTGGGCAGGCTAGTGGTTCGCTTGGGGTACCCCATTTCTGCGCCAGACCTTCGCTCCAATGGCCTCGACGGTGCGGCCGTTTTGAAAGAATTCGGCGCCGGTACCTTCCTGGCCACCCCACTGTGTCTGGCTGATAGGCCCATCGGTGTCCTGGCAGTTTTTGCCCGCGAGCAGAGACAGTACACTCCGCGCGAAGAGCTGTTGCTGGGGTCATTTGCCAACCAGGCGGCCGCGGCCATTCAAAAGCTAAGGCTAGAAGAGGACATTCGGGCTAAGGGGGCAAGGCTGGAGGCCATCTGGCAGAACATAGGAGAAGGCTTGATCATCCTGGATCACCGCGGCTGTGTGGTGTCCATCAACCCGGCCGCTGCGGCCCTCACCGGGTGGCCCAAGCAGACAGCCCTGGGGCGGACCTGCTGCCAGGTGCTCTGCGGCGACAACTGCCCTCACGCCCTGGCCGGCCAGGCCTGGTGCCTTTCGGATGGCCAGGCCCGGTCCCCGGGCGATGTGATCCAACGCAAGATTGCCATCCCGACGGAGACGGGGGGCGGAAGAATCCTGGCGGCGCTCTTCTCTGCCATAGACAAAGACACCGAACCTCAAGCATGGGTTGTGGCGCTGAGAGACGTGACTCGGGAAGAAGAGCTCGATCAACTTAAGACTGAATTCGTGTCGCTGGTATCACACGAGCTCCGGGCACCGCTAACCAACATCAAGGCGGGGACACAGTTGTTGGTGGGCCCGGGGGAACCCTTGGTGAATCGGCAGCGGGCGAAGGTGGCTCGCATCATCGCCGACGAGTGTAACCGCCTGGAACGGTTCGTGACCAACATCCTGGATGTGACACACCTGGAATCCGGCGAACTGACCGTATGCCTGGAACAGCATGATCTCCGCCTGCTGGTACGGCGCTCGGCCCAGGCTTTTCG
>DYIS01000272.1:689-2457 GCA_020723545.1 Ktedonobacter racemifer | reverse complement strand
CCAACCGCGGCCGGATTCGGACTTGCGGGTCCCGGCACCCGCTTGTCGCCTGGTGCGATGCGGAGAAGACCATCGTGGTTTTGGATAACCTGCTCAGCAATGCCCTCAAGTATTCACCGGAGGGGAGCCCCGTCACCATTGCGCTCCAAGATGCCCCAGAGGGAGGCGTTGCCATCTCTGTCCGGGACCTCGGCATCGGCATACCGCCGGAACACCTGGGCCGTGTCTTCGATCGCTTTTATCGGGTGGACAACGGCGATGCCAGGAAGACCTACGGCCACGGCCTGGGGTTGTTCATGGCCAAAAGGTTCGTGGAATTGCAAGGGGGAAAGATCTGGGCGGAAAGCGTTCCCGGTCGCGGCAGCACCTTCACGTTTACTCTGCCGGAGCGCCCGGGCCGAGTGTCAAACACGCCAACGGATGAGAACCAGATAAGCCTGGGGAGGTCTGATTGACCGCACGCATCCTGCTGATCGACGACGATCCCTACCTGTGCCAGATCGTCTCTATGGCACTGCAAAGATCAGGCCATGAGAGCCAATGCGCCCCTGGGGCCCTCCCGGGACTCCGGATGCTGTACGATCTCCGCCCTGACCTGGTGATCCTGGACATCATGCTCCCCGGCATGGACGGCTGGGAGACGCTCCAACGGATCAGGGAGATCACCGATGTCCCGGTACTCGTGCTATCCGCCAAGGGCCGGCTCGCTGACCGATTGAGGGGCCTTTCCACGGGAGCCGACGACTACCTGGCGAAGCCCTTCAACCTCGACGAGTTGCTCTTGCGCGTGGCCGCCCTGCTGCATCGCGCCGAGCGGGCGCGAGCCAGCGACCGGCCCGCGCCATACTTCGACGGCTATCTCCAGGCCGACCCGGAAGGGGCCGCGGTGTCCATCAGTGGGAGGCCCGTCCAACTGACTGTCCAGGAGTACCGCCTTTTCTTCGCCCTCCTGCGCCGTCGCGGGCAGGTTGTGCCCAGCGCAGAGCTTCTGCAATGCATCGGGGGGGAGGCCTACGCCCTTGACGAACACTGCCTCAAGAGCTACATCTATCGCCTGAGGAAGAAGATAGAGCCAGACCCCGCTCATCCGCACTACATTGAGACCAAGAAGGGGCTGGGATATCGCTTTGGCGGCAAGCTCTTGACCAGTCAAGAAGTGCGATGAACAGCTCCGAGGAGATGGGTGCGATGCCCGCTTCTTTGCCAGGAAAGAAGGCGAAGATCCTGATCGTGGGTGACGTGCCGACGCTCTTGGAGCCGGTGGAGTCTAACCTGGCCAGGATGGGGCACCAGGTCCGGTGCGCTGGGAGCGGGCGGGAGGGGCTGGCGCTCTTCCAGGCCTTTCGTCCTGGCCTGGTGATCCTGTCTTTAACTAGTAAAGAAGGCTGGCGCACGCTTGAGCGCATTCGGCAGGTTTCCGATACGCCGGTCCTGCTGCTTGGCGCTAAGAGCGGATTGGGAGACCGCCTGCGCGGCCTTTCGCTGGGCGCAGACGACTTCCTCCCCAAGCCCTTCCACCTCCAGGAACTGATGCTTCGCGTCCAAGCCATCCTGCGCCGCACCGGGCCAGGCAGCAAATCTACCGCGAAATATGCTAACGGGTATCTGGAGGTTTCATTGTCCACCTTCCAGGTGAAAAGACAAGGGCAGGAGGTAGACCTTTCCCCCCAGGAGTTCCGCTTGCTCTCCTGCCTGGTACAGAATGCCGGGCGCGTCGTCCCGGCCAGCCGTCTCCTTCCCGAGGCGGCTGGGAGCGAAACCGCCGGCG
>DYIS01000272.1:0-679 GCA_020723545.1 Ktedonobacter racemifer | reverse complement strand
CCGGGCAGGCGGCGCCTGACCATCATGCGCCTGAGAGGCAAGCTGGAACCCGACCCCTCCAATCCCCGCTACATCATGTGCCTGCGCGGCCAGGGCTACAGATTCAACCCCCATCCTCGAGATATCCAAACAAGAAACGCCCTGGACCGGCCGGAACCACCTGTCGGAGACTGGAACGGCTCTCAGCGACGCTCAGGAACCGGGCCTCGGGGAATAGCGGCCGGGGGACGAGGGCAACGTTGAAGAAAAACCGGGTCAGGGGAGCGCTACAGTGCTGGCTGCCAGTTCTCTCCTGGATGGCGGCCATATTCTACTTCTCTGGTCAATCCGACCTTCCCAGCCACCCCAGCCCGCTCCTGGACGCCGTTCTTAAGAAGGGTGCACACTTCACCGAGTACGGGGTCTTATCCTGGTTGTTATACCGCGCCTGGAGCACTCAACTCGGCAAACGCGGCCCCTCGGTAGCGCTCATCGCCCTGGCCTGGGCAGTGGGCTATGCCCTTTCCGACGAATGGCACCAGGGTTTCGTGGCCAACCGCCACCCCAGCCTATGGGACCTGGCCGTCGACGCCGTTGGGGCCCTGGCCGCCCTGGCCCTGGCCTCTTTGAAGCCCAAACTTCCTCACTAGGTCGAGGTAGGGACGGCCCTTATGGGCCGCCCCCCTCACAGATCCGGACA
>DYIS01000271.1 GCA_020723545.1 Ktedonobacter racemifer | reverse complement strand
TGGGGACATGCGGTCATCGGAGTCAAGGGCGCACTGCCGGGACAGGCCCTGGAAGATGTCTCTCTGGCTGTACCTGCTCAGGTGCACGTGGGGGTCAACGTGACCTCTGCTCGCCTGGGCGTTGCCATCAGCACCGTGACCCTGGCCGGGGCCAGCCAGTGACCTCCCAGGCGATGCTTGCTACCCCTGCCGGCTTTTGTTATAATCGCCGCGGAGCTGCTTCGATGATCCATCGAAATCGCCACACGAGTGCTGGATGACCGCAGAAGATGGCCGATTATCGTGTCTACGCCAACGTCAAGATCGGGAAAAACGCGCAGATCGGCGACTTCGTCCTCATCGGCGTGCCCCCAATGGGCTGTCGGGACGGAGAGCTGCCCACCGTCGTCGGCGATGACGCGGTGATCCGTTCACATAGCGTGATCTACGCCGGGAACGTCATCGGCGACGGTTTCTCCACTGGACATGGTGCTCTGGTTCGCGAAGCAAATCGCATCGGAAACCAGGTGAGCATCGGGAGCCACAGCGTCGTCGAGCATCACGTCACGGTCGGCAACGGCGTGAGGATACACTCCGGGGCCTTCATTCCCGAGTATTCGATCCTGGAGGATCGGTGTTGGATCGGGCCCTGGGCCGTCCTGACTAACGTCTTGCATCCCCTCTGTCCAAAGGCAAAGGAGTGTCTGAAGGGACCCCGGATTCAAGAAGCAGCGAAGATCGGAGCCAATGCTACCATCCTGCCGGACATCACCGTCGGCAAAGGAGCCCTGGTGGGAGCTGGGGCAGTGGTGGTCCGCGATGTGCCGCCCTTGACCGTGGTGGTAGGCAATCCGGCCCGGACGATCAAAGGTGTTACCGCCCTGACCTGTCCCTATGGGCTTCTGAGCCATCCTTACGATGAATAACTGCTCCCGCCATTCTTCACTAGTAAAGAAACAGGGCAACCGATGACTGAACCCAGCAGCTTGGACCTGGCTGAGAAGAAGGTCACGGTCTCTGTCTTCGTGCCCGCTCGCAACGAGGCGGAGAACGTAGGTGCATTAATAGACAAGATCGCCCGGTGCTTCGACCAGAGACACATAGACGGTGAGGTGGTCTTCGTCAACGATGGCAGCACCGATGGCACCCGGGAGGAGGCGGAGGCCTGCGCGGCCAGGTACGGCTTCGTGCGGGTGTTCCACCACCGTAAAAGCCTGGGGCTTACCGCGGCCATGAAAACCGGCTTCCGCCACGCTCGCGGAGACATTGTCATTTTCCTGCCCGCGGACCTGGAGTCCGACCCGGAGGAGGACATCCCCAAGCTCATGTCTGAGATGGGCAAGGGCTACGACGTGGTGGCGGGCTGGCGCCAGGGTCGCCACGACAACAAGGTCCTGGCCTCCGGGATCTACAATTTCGTCTCTCGGTTATTGTTTAACGTGCCAGCCCACGACATGAACTGGATCAAGGCCTTTCGGCGCGAGGTGATCGAGGAGTTGCCCCTGCGTTCCGATTGGCATCGTTTCGTTTTGATGATCGCCGCTGACAAGGGCTACAAGATCGGTGAGGTGAAAACCAATTATTACCCACGCAAGCAAGGAAAGTCCAAGTTCGGCTTCTCTCGTATCCCCATATCCTTCCTGGACGTTCTGGTGGTGAAGTTCCTCCTGACCTTCAGTCAGAAACCGATGTTGTTCTTTGGCTCCCTGGGGATGGGGATGATACTGGTCGCGGGCCTCATAACGTCTTATTTGATCTACCTTTGGCTGTTCGCTCACACCCAGCAAAGGCCGATCTTGCTTTTCGCTGGCTTTCTGGTGGTAGCCGGATTATTGCTCTTCCTGGTGGGGTTCCTGGCCGAGCTCATCGTCAGCCAGTTTGAACGCTTGGAGGAACTGGAGAGCCTGCTGAAAAAAGGCAGGGAATGAGATATAGCCATGGCCGCGCAAGAAGGCTGGCCTGAAGGGCCGCTGGGCGTCTGTTTTCTCACCCACACCTTCCCTCGCCTGGAGGGGGACGCCCTCGGCTCTTTTTTGCTCAACCTGGGAATGGGCTTGCAGGCCCAGGGCGTAAGGGTTATCGTCGTGGCGCCCCACGGCCCCGGCCTGAAGGAAAGCGCTGAGATCGGTGGCCTAGCGGTCCACCGTTTCCGGTATGCCCCCGAGAGATTGGAGCGCCTGGCCTACCGCGGCAATATGCACGAGCTGGTGGCCGCGAGCTGGCTGAACCGCTTCCTTTTCCTGGTCCTGATCCTGGCTTTTTTCTGGGCTGCCCTGCGGGTGGTCACCAGAGGGAGGTGCCAGCTCATCCACGCCCATTGGTGGGTCCCTGGTGGCCATGGCGGTTAGTGCCCTGACCGGGGTACCCTACGTGGTCACCTCCCACGGCACTGACGTCTTCATAGTTGAAAGGCTCTCTTTCTTTAAGCCCCTGGCCCGGGCCGTCTTCCGCCGGGCGAAGGCAGCCACGGTGGTCTCCCGGGCCCTTCAGGACACTCTTTCTTTAAAGCTTGGCCTCCTGGCATCGGGCATCCAGGTCCTGCCTATGCCGGTCCGGCTGGACCTGTTCGAAACGCAGGCGACACCCCCGGCCGGCGCTTCTGCCCCTCGGTCACCTGGACGGATATTGACCGTAGGCCGGCTGGTGAAGCGAAAGGGCTTCAACTATTTGATCGAGGCTTGTTCTATCCTGCGAGACCGGGGCCAGGCCGTGGAGCTGACGATCCTGGGCGAGGGGCCGGAGGCCTCGAGCTTGAGGAGCCTGGCTCAGCGACTCCGGTTGGGCGAAAGGGTGAGGTTCGTGCCGTTTGTGCCCCAGGATGCGCTGGGGCCATTTTACCGTGACTGCGACGTATTCGTGCTGCCATCCATCACGGTGGATCATCGAGAGCGAGAAGGCCTGGGGCTGGTTCTGTTAGAGGCGATGGCCTGCGGGCGTCCGGTGATCGGGACGGCCAGCGGAGGCATTGTGGACGTCGTCGTCGACGGACACACGGGATTGATCGTTCCCGAGAGGGATAGCCAGGCACTGGCCGCCGCCATCGAGAGGCTGTTACGCGATGCCTCGTTGGCCGGAAGCCTGGCCCGGCAAGGCTACGATTACGTCCGGGCGAATTTTGGGCTCCCGGTCATCGCCGGGAGAACGAAAGCGCTCTACCAGGATGTTCTCAGGAGAAGTGGTTGACCATTACATCTATTATCCTTAACCGAGCCGCCTGGAGGAGGCCTTTGCAAGGCCTGATCCTGGGAGCGGCAGCCTTTTTCATCGGAAAAGTGCTGTACGGCAACTGGCAGGCCCTCCGTGGGCAACATTGGACCCTGGACCCGATGTCCCTCCTCCTCTCCTATGTGATATTGACGGCTACCTGGCTTTGGATCATCCTGGCCTGGATTTGGCTCCTTCAGCGCTTCGGGGCGCTCCTTAAGTGGCGCGATGCTTACCGCATCTGGTTTCTCTCCAATATCGTTCGCTACATCCCGGGCAACGTGTGGCAGTTCCTGGGGATGGTATACCTTTGCGAGCAAAAAGGGATAGGCAAACTGCAAACCCTGGCGAGCATAGGCATGCATCAGGCTCTGGCCAACAGCACTGGCCTTTTGGTGGCAATGCTGTATTACCTTTGGGTGCAGGATACGGTTCTGTTGAGCCGTGTTCTGCCTATGGTTATCCTCCTGCCCTTGGCCTTTATCGCCTTGCAGCCATCTCTCTACCTGGGGTTCCTCACTCGCCTGTTAGCGAGGGTCGGGCGCCTGCCCCTGACGATCCGATTCGCCCCCCTGGATGGGCCGGTGTTCGG
>DYIS01000270.1 GCA_020723545.1 Ktedonobacter racemifer | reverse complement strand
GCAGGCTGGCGTCCCTCTGCAACCCCAGGCCGCTCTCGTCGCCAAACTTATCTCCAGGGTCAAGGGGGAGCTAAAGCCGACGCTCTGCCCGGTCATCAACGCCACGGGGGTGATCATCCACACCAACCTGGGCCGGGCGCCCCTGAGTCAGGAAGCCATAGCTGCCATCGAAACAATCGCCCAGGGGTACAGCAATCTGGAATTTGACCTGGAGAGCGGCGAGCGTGGCTCTCGTCACAGCCACCTGCGGAGCCTTCTAGCTCGCCTGGCAGGGGCCCAGAAGGCCATGGTGGTGAACAACAACGCCTCGGCAGTGCTCCTGGCATTGAGCACCCTGGCCAAGGGCAAAGAGGTCATCGTATCTCGCGGACAGGCGGTGGAGATTGGCGGTGGCTTTCGCATCCCCGACGTGATGCGCCAGAGCGGCGCCCGGCTGGTGGAGGTCGGCACCACAAACCGCACCTATCTGAAAGATTACGAGGAAGCCATCGGTCCCCGGACCGGGCTCCTGTTACGGGTGCATTCCAGCAATTTCCGGATCATCGGCTTTGCCGAGAGCGTGAGCATCGAAGAGCTGGCCCGGTTGGGACGAGAGCGAGGCCTGCCGGTCCTGGACGATGTGGGGAGCGGGGCGCTTTTGGATACGGCCCAGTTTGGCCTGGCCCACGAACCCATGCCCCAGGAAAGCCTCCGCGCCGGGGTGACGCTGGCCTGCTTCTCCGGCGATAAGCTCCTGGGCGGCCCCCAGGCCGGGATCATCGTCGGCGATAAAGACGCTATCGAACGCCTACGGCGAAATCCCTTGGCCCGAGCCGTGCGGGTAGACAAGTTCATCCTGGCCGCGCTGCAAGCGACGCTGCTACACTATCTCCGGGGCGAGGCCCAGGCCAAGATCCCGGTCTGGCAGATGATCTCCCGGCCTCTGGAGGCCATCGCTGACCAGGCGGCGGAGTGGACTCGCCGGCTTGGAAAACTGGGGATCGAAGCACAAGTGATAGACGGCAAATCTACTGTGGGCGGAGGCTCACTGCCCGGAGAAACCCTGCCCACGAAACTGGTATCCCTTAGTTTTGCGGGCCCGCCTCACCGGAGAGCGCTGCCCGTGGTTTCTGTGTCGGAGTTCGCCAGGAGGCTGAGGGAGGGCACTCCCCCGGTGATCGGGAGGATTGAGCGAGGGGCCTTCCTCCTGGACCCGCGAACTGTGCTGCCCCAGGATGAGGCTAAACTCATGGCCGCCCTGGAGCAAGTGGTTCACCGGCTTCGACCTACTGCTCCTGGGCTTTCACCTTGAGCCGCAGGCCGTCCACTTCGACGACGCGAACGCGCTGGCCGGGCTCGATGCGTCCGGAGAGAGAGGTGGCCTCCCACAGCTCGCCATCTACCAGGATCGGGCCCGAGGGAGCCAGGGCGGCCTTGGCCACGCCCACCTGGCCCACCAACCCCTCGCGCCCGGTGGTGACCCGCCGTCGCTGAGCACGCAGCGCCGCCCCCACCACGAATACAAAGAAGGCGGCAGTCAGGCCCACCACCGCAGCAATCAGCTCCCTGGAGATAGTGAAATAGGGGGCAGTGGAGCTGATGAGGAGCAGCGAACCCAAAAACATCGCTATGATCCCCCCGGTGGTGAGCAGGCCATGGGTGGGTGCCTTAACCTCCACGATGAAGAGGACGAAAGCGAAGATGATGAGGGCCAGCCCAGCGTAGTTTATAGGCAGAGTCCCCAGGGCATAGAAAGCCAGGAGCAGGCAGATGCCACCCACGACGCCTGGCAGGATGGCGCCGGGATTGGACAGCTCGAAGATCAGACCATTGACGCCCAAAACCATCAAGATATAGGCGATGTTGGGATTAGAGATGAGGTCCAGGAAGGATTCCACCGGCGTCATGGCGATGCGATTCACCGCTGCACCTTTAGTGTGGAGGGTCACTGCTCCAGAGGCCAGCGTCACCGACCGACCCTCCAGCTCCACCAGGAGCGTAGTCAGATTATCGGTAACCAGGTCCACAACCCTTTGCTCCAGGGCCTCCCGTTCGGGGGAGGAGATGCTCTCCCTCACCGCCTTCTCGGCCCAGTCTGCGTTCCGTCCCCGGCGCTCGGCCAGGCTGCGGACAGAGGCCACGGCATCGTTGGTGACCTTCTGATTCATGGTGGCCGGGATTTCGCCACCCGATGTATCTACCGGATGGGCCGCCCCGATGTTCGTATTGGGGGCCATGGCGGAGACATGGCTGGCCATGGCGATGAAAACCCCCGCCGAGGCGGCCCTGGCTCCGGGGGGCGACACGTACACCACCACCGGCACCCGGGCGCTCACGATGTCCTGCACGATGTCGCGCATGGCATCCATCAGCCCACCAGGGGTGTCCATCTCGATGATCACGCAAACGGCACCATCGCGTTCGGCCTCTTTGATGCCTCGGTCGATGTAACCAGCCACCACGGGGTTGATGGGGCCTTTCACCGTCAGGACATCTACGTGGCCAGCCGTTTGGGCCCGTGCCAGATGGTAAAAAACCAGCCAGATCCCTACTAGAAGAACCAGGCTGGCCAGTAACCGGCGCATAGGACCTCGTTGATACAGGGTGGCAGGCCAATCGCATTGGCCGCCACTGGCTCTCTCTAGGTTGCGGTTTCAGGGTAAAGCGCTACCACTCGATGCTTGTTCACACTAACGAAATTGCGCTGCAATAGAGGGGCCTCGGCATTGGCAAGCAAGCTCAAACTGGCATCGGTTACGGCCAGGAAATCCTCCTGGTGAGTGTCCAACATTTCCTGTACCTTGAGCTCCTCGATCAGGTGCACCTTGCCTCGAATGAGGAAGCCAGCGGCGATAAGGCAAACCTGGTGTGCCTTTTTCCTGATGTATACCAGGTCGCTTCTGGCCGGTTCCGTCTGCTCGGCCTTGGGCTCCTCCTCCAGGCTGTAGACCAGGATCACCTCGCTTTTGTTCAGGGTAACCGACTCCGCTTGAACGGCGGGACGCTCTTCCCCGGCCAACAGTGAGATGGTCGCGTTCTTGAGGGTTACTACCGTCTGTTCCCTGGCATTCAACACGTCCGAAAGGCGGTGGCTGGCGAATAGCACCAGTGTACCGTTGATTCTGTGGTTGGGCGTATATATCTCCAGTTGTCTGGTGACCGTTTCGGGCACTCTCCACACATCCATCCTGTGCACCTCCACCCCAGTGGTGAACGATTCCGGCGATCAGTAGCCCCACCTGCAATTCAAGCAGCAGAAAGGAGTATAGCACACCACTGGTCGCTGTCAAGGCTACGGGCCCATCCCTCAATCACCGCCCCGGAGGGTTGCCGAAGGCCACCAACCATAGCTGCTACTCCGCATTGTAGCCCAGGTGGATCTCCGTGGTGGGGATGGCCGCCTTCTTCACGAGCGTGCCCGCCAGCGGCGTTTGGCTGATCACGTCTCCGGGGGAAGTCTTATCGAAGAGCCATTGCTCATGTACTCCCACGTTCTTGCGCCTTTGCCCATCCTTGTAGATCAAGTGGCTGGAGAAGCCGAGTTTACGGAATATCTGCCAAGCCGAGTCCACTGGCATGCCGAAAACGTCTGGTATGACCAAGACGTCACCCGCGCTTACCCGAAGCCTGACCGTGCTGCCTTTGGCCAAACGCGCTCCGGCTGCCGGCTCCTGGGCCATCACCGTGCCCGGGGGCACCTGGTCAGTTGGCACGTCCTCTTTTTCAAACCTATAGCCAGCCTCATTCAGCCGGGCCTGTGCGTCGGCCTGAGACCTTGATGGTGTCGTCGGCGCGCCC
>DYIS01000269.1 GCA_020723545.1 Ktedonobacter racemifer | reverse complement strand
CAGCCCCCCCGGTGATCAAGAGGTTTTTCAAGGTAGCCTGTCTCCCATAGTTCGTTTCAGCCACAGTTGTACTGCGACGGGCTGGGCCTCGGTCTTCACTATAAGCTATTTCAAAATTGGGTCGGGCTATGGTAAACTTGTAAGTAAAGACTCCCGGAGACTCCGAGTCTCCGGGAGTCTCGGTGCGATACACTCACCCTGTGGTGCATTACGCGAATTTTGAAATGAGTTCTAGTTAAAGAAGTCAGGCTTGCTGGCCCCGCCGCTCGTATGCGTCGCGCAGGAGCGCCCGCAGGTCCTCGGTGGTGAGCAGGTAAGTCTCGGGCTTGGCGTCCAGGGTGTCCAACTTGTCCAAGGCTATCCCCTGGAGGATCAGGCCGTCCGCCGTCTCGATGAGGCGGACGTTCACGAAGCGGTGTTCATCGATGTAAAGCCCCACTGCCCTCAAGACGTCTTGGTAGTCGGTGCGTTGCAATCCAAGAAAGAGGCCCCGCATCTGTTTCTCCCCCGGCCGGTCATCAGCGCCGCATGCCGTCCAGGCGGCGGAACTCGGCGATCAGCGCCTGCAACTCTTCCCAGGAAATGGTGTACGTCTCCAGCGCATCCTGGTAGGCCTCGCTGGTGTACACGGTGGCTGTCCCCTGGACCACCACGCCGCCTTCCACCTGCAAGACGCACACGTTCTTGAGCCTGTGGCGGTCCAGATAACGGCCCACCGCCCGCATCAGGTCCTCGTTGCTGATCATAGCTGAAGCCGTGGGTCCTGGCATGTGACCTGCCCTTCGCTATCTATAGAACTCGCCTCAGGATCAGCCCTGGACCGCCGGGGTCGGACGGCCGGACACCCCCAAGAGCCGCCGGATCTTGTTGGCTGCCCGTCGCGGGGAGGCGTATCGCCGGACCAGGTGGCGCACCTGGCGGCGGACCCGGTTCGGGAGTGTGCGCCTCTCCGATTCCTCCAGGGCCCAACGCAGGAATTCATAGTCCTGGCCCTTGATCTTGGTCTCCGTTGGATTGCGCCGATAGCTATCGTGGCTGGTGATCAGCGATAGATCGTGCTCGATGCAGTAATCGTACAGGTCGCTGCCCGGATGGGGGGTGTAGAACGCCGGGCTATAGTAATCCGGGTCGATCTGCTGCATCATGGAGACGGTGTCCAGGACCTCTTCCTTGGTCTCGGTGGGGATGCCGAGCATGTAGTTGGCCCAGATGGCTACCCCGTACTTCTTGCAGATACGCGCCGCCTCTAGGTTTACCTTACGGGTGGTCCCTTTGCGCAGGAAACGCAGCACCCGGTCGTTCCCGCTCTCGAAACCGATGAAATACCCTTTGAGCCCGACCCCGGCCATCAAGGCCACCATGTCCGGGTGGCGGACGATGATGTCGGCCCGGCTCTGGCAGAAGAAGGGCTCTTTAAACCCGGCCTCCCGGTACCGGGCGCAGAACCCCGCCACCCACCGGCGGTCCTCGGTCAGGCAGTCATCGTGGAACATGAAGCTCCGGAAGTGGTATCTGGCGCGCAGCTCCTGCAGCTCGGCGACGACGTTCTGGGGGCTGCGCCGGCGGACCTTCTTGCCGAAGATGATGCTCTCCGCGGGCTTGCAAAAGCTGCAGTTATAGATACAGCCCCGGCCGGCGATGATGGTCAGGAAGGGTGGGGGTAGCTCTTCGATGAAGGGCACCTCCGGGGAATCCAGGCGATAGCCAAACCTTCGCCATTCGTCCAGGAACAGGCTGCGGTCCGCAAAGGGCAGGGCATCCAGATCCGGCATCTCGCCGTGAAGAACCCGTTCCCCAGGACCACCTCCTCCCTCCAGGGCTTGGAGAAGCTTCGAGAACGTGATCTCGCCCTCGTGGGTGACGATGTAGTCGATCTTCTGGTTGGCCGCCACCTCGCCCAGGGCCAGGGTGGGATGAGGCCCGCCCACCACGGTGACGATCCTGGGGTCTAACTCCTTGACGATGTCCACCGCGCGCATCACCGGGTTGAAATCAACGCTCATCATGGTGAGGCCCACCACATCCGGACGGCGGCTGGCCAGCTCGGCCCGAAAATGCTCCCAGCTCTTCAAGGCCCGCAGGTCGATCAGATCTACTTCGAATCCCTTGCTCTTGGCGTAGGCGGCGATGTAGGCCAGGCCGTGGCTCACCCAACCGGCCTCCATGCCCTGTCCCAGGCAATCGAAGCCGTACCCGGCTATGCCGGCATAGATCAGGGTGGTTTTCATATTATCCCGACCTTGCTGTGATCCCCCAACATCATCTTGTAGGCCTTGGGCTTCACCGGGGACCTGGTGATCTCAACGTTCCTGCCGATGAGGCTATCCTCGATACGGTGATGGACGTCCACGATCTTGCAGTGTTCCAGCACGATGCTATGCTCGACCTCGCTGTCCTGAAGCAAACAGTCGTGATAGATGGAGGTGAAAGGCCCGACGTATGAGTTCACGATCCTGGTGCGCTCCCCGATGATGGCCGGGCCCCGCACCGTGCTGTTCACTATCTGGGCATCCTTCTCGATGACCACCTTGCCGTTCACGTGAGAGGCCGGGTCCACGGACCCGCGATTGTCGGGCTCGATGATCTCTAGCACCAGGCGGTTCGCCTCCAGCATATCCTCCATCTTGCCGGTGTCGATCCACCAGCCGGACAAGATCTGAGGGGAGACCTTGTACCCCAGGTCAATTAGGGTCTGTATGGCCTCGGTGATCTCCAACTCGCCCCTCCAGGAGGGCCTGATCCGGGCAATGGCCTCGAAGATGTGGCTGTCGAACATGTATATGCCCACCAGGGCCAGATCAGACACGAACTCCTTGGGCTTCTCCACCAGCCGGACTACCGAGCCGTCCGGCGCCAACTGGGCTACCCCGTACTGCTGAGGATTGGGGACTTTGATGAGTAGTATCTGGCAGTCGGCGGCATTGCCGCGAAAGCTCTCCACCAGCGAGACTATGCCATCCCGGATGAAGTTGTCCCCCAGGAACAGGACGAAGCGCTCCTCCCCCAGGAAATCCCTGGCGATCTTGACGCCGTGGGCGATGCCCAGGGGCGCCTCCTGAACGATGTAGGTAACCCTGGCCCCGAAGCGGGAGCCGTCGCCCACCGCGGCCTGAATCTGATCCCTGGTGTCGCCGACGACGATGCCGATGTCCGTGATCCCCGCTTCCACCAGGTCCTCTATGGCATAAAACAAGACCGGCTTATTGGCCACCGGGACCAGTTGCTTTGCGCCGGTGTAGGTTAGGGGACGAAGCCTTGTCCCCTTGCCCCCGCTCAGGATCAGTCCCTTCATTCAACTCTCCCGTGCCACTGCGCCGAACAAAAGACCCATGCCCAGTATACCTTCTCCATAACGGCCTTGTCAAGGCAAGAAGCCCAGGGCAGCAGCCAGCCGGATCAGGTGTGGGCCGTACAAAAGTGCTCCTACCAGCACGGCGGTGCCCGCGGTTACCAATACGGCTCCGGCCGCCACGTCCTTGGCCGCTTTGGCCAGGGGGTGATGGTCCGGGTGAACCAGGTCCATTAACGTCTCCACTGCGGTGTTGAAGAGCTCGGCGGAGAGGACCAGCCCGATGGTCAAGCACAGTATGGCGAGCTCCACCAGGGCCATCCCCAGGGCAAGGCCCAGGCCCACCGCCAAGGCCGCGGCCAACAGATGGAGGCGGAGATTGCGCTGAGTCCTCCAGGCGTCCACCAGCCCGGAAAAGGCATGGTGAAAGCTCCAGAACAAGGCAGGACCTGTCATCGGGTCATTCTCTTTAAACTATTTAGGAGTTACGCAGTTGAACCGCCCCGATAAGATCGGGGCGCTCTTTGCGGTG
>DYIS01000268.1 GCA_020723545.1 Ktedonobacter racemifer | reverse complement strand
CAGGTGGATGCCATGGAGAAGGCACCGCAGGTTATCCGGCGAGTGGGACAGGAGTACGGGGCCCTTACCGGCCGCACCTATGGCCTGGTGGAGCCATACAAGCTCGACGACGCCGAGGTGGCGATCGTAGTCCTGGGGTCCACCGCTGGTACTTCAAAGGTCGTGGTGGATGCCCTGCGAGGCCAGGGTGTCAAGGCCGGCCTCTTGAAGCTGCGGGCCTTCCGGCCATTCCCGGCCGAGAAGGTGGCGGTGGCCCTGAGGGACAAGGCGGCGGTGGCGGTCCTGGACCGCTCCATGAGTTTCGGTGGACAGGGTGGGCCGGTTTTTCTGGAGACCTGCGCGGCCCTCTACAACGGCGGCGGCAGGGCCAGGGCGATAAACTACATCTACGGCCTGGGTGGACGGGACACCACGCCGGATCAGATCGAGCGGGCATTCCAGGAAATTCTTAACATAAGCACGACAGGCAAGGCACCCGCGCTCTTGAACTTCTTGAGCGTGCGGGAATAGGAGGAACTAGATGCCGATCAATCTGAAAGAGATCGCCAATCGCCAGGATAAGTTGGGTCCTGGGCACCGGATGTGCGCTGGCTGCGGGGAGACTATCATCGTGCGGGAGATATTGAGCGTCGTGGAGGACCCGGTGGTGGTGGCCGATGCCACCGGCTGCCTGGAGGTAGCCACGTCCATTTTCCCATATAATGCCTGGCGGGTACCCTGGATACACAATGCCTTCGAGAACGCTTCCTCGACCCTGGCCGGCGCCGAGGCCATGTACCGGTCCCTGGTGCGACAGGGCAAGATCCCGGAGAAAAACACCAAGTTCATTGCCTTCGGCGGCGATGGGGCCACCTATGACATCGGCCTGCAATGGATCTCCGGGTGTTTGGAACGGGGCCACCGCATGCTCTACGTCTGCCTGAATAACGAGGCCTACATGAACACCGGCATCCAGCGCTCCAGTGCCACCCCACTGGGCGCCTCCACGACTACGTCGCCAGCGGGCGAGGTGATACCGGGCAAGCCCCAGTGGCGCAAGCCCCTCACCGCCATCATCGCCGCCCACAAGATACCCTTCGTGGCCCAGGCGGCCCCCCATGCCTGGCGAGATCTGATGACCAAGACCCAGAAGGCCCTGGCGGCCGATGGCCCCTCGTTCATAAACGTGCTCGCGCCGTGCCCCCGGGGTTGGCGCCACGACAGCAACGAGACCATCCAGATGACCAAGCTGGCCGCCGACACGTGCATCTGGCCATTGTTCGAGGTGGAGAACGGCGTGTGGAAGCTGAACTACAAACCGAAGGAGAAAAAGCCCATTATCGAGTGGGTTAAGTCCCAGGGCCGCTTCCGCCACCTCTTGCAACCCGCTAACCAGCGCGTGGTGGATCAGTTGCAGGCCAAGGTGGACGAGGAGTGGGAGGAACTCCTGAAGCTTTGTGGTGAGAAGTAGCAAGCTCACGGCTTCAAACTGCTCATCGGGGCTGGGCCTGGAGTCCGGCCCCGATTTTCTTTTAGGCGGTGTTGCCAACGTGCCTTCGCGGTCGTATAATCCCCTTGGGCGGCCCGGCATCCTCGTCGGAGGTCAGGGAGATGAAGAACAGCGCATGGGGTAGGTTCTTGGGGCTTTCGGCTTCGTTCATCCTGCTCTCGGGCATTCTGATCGGGGGATGCGCGCTGCCAGCGGCGACTACTCCTCTCCCTACCGGCCTCCCCTCGCCAGTGCAGGCGCCACTGCCGTCGCCCACCTTCCAGGCGAAAACCGGGGCAACGCTCGAGAGTGATCCATACGTTGTCTCTCCGCCGAAGCTGGAGCGCAAGCCCAGTAGATACACCATCGTTGCCAGGCTGGATCCTGACCAGGCGTTGATCACCGGGAGAGAGCACGTCCAATTTACGAATAGCAGCCGGTGCTCCTGGCCAAAGGTCTATTTCCACCTCTACCCCAACGCTTTCAGCGAGGAGTCCAGGGCCCCCTATCTCGGTGACCCTAAGCGGGAGTTCCCCAATGGCTTTAACCCGGGCTGGCTCAAGATCAAACCAGACCCCAATGCCGAGATACTGCCCGACAAGAGCACTGTCCTGACATATCGCCTGACTCAGCCGTTGGCGCCGGGCGAATCCGCGGAGGTCTCGTTGGAGTTCGAGGCCAAGGTCCCTGAGGCCAAGAACCGTTACTCGTATTACGAGGGGGTATTTGCCATTGGGAACTGGTACCCCATCCTGGCCGTCTTCGATGAGAATGGTTGGAATCTGGACCCGTACTACGCCTTGGGCGACCCATTTTACTCCGATACCGCGCTTTACGAGGTGCAGCTAACGCTGCCAGAGGGCTATCTCCTGGCCCACACGGGGATCATCACGAGCCAGCAACCCGCTGAGGCTGGCTGGGTCACCTATCAGATCAAGACCGGTCTGGTTAGGGACTTCGGTTTCGCCGCCAGTGCCCGGTACCTGACGAAGACCGCCATGGCCGGTGATACGCTGGTGGAGTCCTTTTACCTGCCCGAAGACGAGAGAGGTGGGCAGACCGCCCTGGATACGGCAGTGCGAGCCATCACCTACTTCAACAAGCTGTACGGCCAATATCCATACCGCAAGTTCGCCGTGGCCGAGACCAGTTTCCCCGGGGGGATGGAATATCCGAACCTGATCCTCATCGGCAAGACCGTCTACGCCGAGCGCAACGTCACCTGGGGCGTCACCGAGTACTTCGTGGCCCATGAGGTGGCCCACCAATGGTGGTATGCCCTGGTGGGGAACAACCAGATCGCCGAGCCCTGGCTGGACGAAGGCCTGGCCCAGTTTTCAGCGCAACGTTACCTGATGGATCAGTTGGGACCAGATGAGAGCAAGCGTCTCTTCACCAGGGGCACCGGCACATCGTTGGCCCCCGATCCTCAAAAAGAGGCCGGGCTCATGCGGCGCAGCGTGACCTCCTTCGACAGTTGGGGCGCATATCAAGAGGTGATTTACGACCGGGGGGCTCAGGTGTTGCATCGCTTGAAGGACAAGATCGGCCAGGACAGATTCGATGTTCTGATGCAGGAGTTTTTCCGGCGCTACGAGTACCGGGTGGCCCGGGTGGACGATTTCCTGAAGGTGGTGGAGGAAGTGGCCGGGGTCGAGGCCCTTGAGTTTCTGAAGCCCTATGTTCAAGAGAGCAATTCCTCCCAATGGCAGTGGTTGGCCTGGCCACCGGTGAAATCCCCCCACGTGGGTAGTTCGACGCGTCCTCTCGTCAGAGCCACATTTTGAGGGTATCAGGGAGACATGAGTCCCAGTTAGGAAAACCGGTATATGTCACTGGACGATTAGCCGGGCTTCGGGTGACAGGCGATGGGTAAAACCGTCCTTTTGACTGGCCGTCCCAGGGTTGGAAAGACGACGATCATCAAAGATCTGGCGGCCCGCCTGCCTGGCAAGGTCGGGGGATTTTACACCGAGGAGATGAGAGATGCCGGGGAACGGGTGGGCTTTCGCCTGGTGACGCTGGATGGCCGGGAGGGCATCCTCTCTCGCGTGAATAGCAAGAGCACAAGGCGGGTGAGCAAATACGGAGTTGAGTTAGAAGCGTTGGAGACGATTGGGGTGGATGCGATAAAAAAGGCTATCGCGGACTGCGACTACGTGGTCATCGACGAGATCGGCAAGATGGAGCTGTACTCCAGGAAGTTCAAAGACGTGGTGCTGGAGGCAGTGAACGGCGCGGTTTCCGTCTTAGGCACGGTGACCATGGCCCCAGAGCCGTGGGTGGAACGGCTGAAGCGCCACCCCAACGTCCAGGTGGTCGAGGTCACCTACGCCAACCGGAACCATTTGGGAGAGGACCTCATTGACCTTCTTGCCGAGGGGTA
>DYIS01000267.1 GCA_020723545.1 Ktedonobacter racemifer | reverse complement strand
CTCTCTCAAGGGATATCATGCTCCAATTTCAGCCAAAAGTCAACAAATAATACGTCACATTATTTATGAAGAGAACCACTAAGCGAGCCTTCTCAACGGGATTGTGGTCCAGTCAGGGCGACAAAGACGGAAAGGAGAGGCGATGGCGGAAGAGATTCGGGAACCGGCAAAGGACGTGGAAGAGCTGATCGAGGAGTTCGAGGCGCCGACCCGGCAGCTCACCGGGCGCATGGCCGCCCTGGTGACGGCCCTGGCCGTTTTCCTCTCGCTCTACAGCCTCTACGGGGCCCGGGAGACCATCATCGCCCACATCTTCCGAGCGGCATTCCTCCTGCTGGCATTGGGCCTGACCTTTTTCCTGTACCCCTCCAGTAAGAAGTGGCGGACGCGGGTGCCCTGGTTCGACTTTGCCCTGGTAGCGGCCGCCGCCGTGGCCATCGGCTACATCTTCGTGGATTTCGAGACCTTCATCTACCGGGCGGTGACGCCCAACAGCCGGGACCTGCTTTTCGGTGCCATAACGATCGTGCTGATCCTGGAGGCTACCCGGCGCACCGTGGGGTGGCACCTTTCGGCCCTCACCGTGCTCTTCCTGGTATACGCTTACGTGGGGCCGTGGCTGCCTCCTCCCTGGACGCACCGAGGGTATGACATCGGGCGGCTGGTGGGACACATGTACATGACCCTGGAGGGCATCTTCGGCGTGCCCATCGACGTGGCCTCCTCGTTCATCATCCTGTTCACCATCTACGGGGCCGTGCTGGACTTCTCCGGAGCGGGCAAGTTCTTCGTGGACTTCTCTTTCTCCGCCCTGGGCCGCAAGCCCACCGGCGCCGGGCGCACGGTGACCCTGGCCTCTTTCCTCCTGGGCGGCCCCTCGGGCAGCGGTGTGGCCACCACCGTGACGTTGGGCTCTATCGCCTACCCTATGCTCAAAAAGGCCGGGTACGACCGGGAGTCGGCGGGGGGCATCCTCTCCGCCGGCGGCATCGGCGCCGTGCTCTCACCGCCAGTCTTGGGGGCGGCATCATTCCTCATCGCCGAGTTCCTGAAGATCTCCTACCTCCAGGTCATCACCATGTCCCTGGTGCCGACCCTCCTGTACTACCTTTCGATCTTTCTGATGATCGAGCTGGACGCCCGCAAGTTCGGCATCAAGGAGGTACAGGTGGAGGCGCCCAGCCTCTGGGAGCTCACCACCAAGTACTGGTACCATTTCACGTCGCTATTCGCGATAGTGGTCTTCATGGTCATGGGCTTTACCGCCATCTGGGCGGTGTTCTGGGCCAGCATCCTGGCCGTCATCTTCAGCGTGCTGCGGCCGGAGACGGCACTGGTATCCCGGCGGTGGCTCCTGGGCTTTGCCGTCGCCAGCATAGTCATCGGCCGGGGCTCCCAGTCCCTCACCGGCGAGGTTGGCCTTCCAGCCCTCTTCTTGTTGTTGGGGCTGGTGGCCCTGGCGGCGGCCCTGGGGCGGCGCCGTGGGGAGGAGGCCTGGGTGCCCACGAAGCTGGTGAAGTCCCTGGACAGCGGGGCCCGGCAGGTCCTCTCGGTGGCGGCAACGTGCGCCTGTGCCGGGATCATCGTGGGGGTGTTCACCCTCACCGGGTTGGGGCTGAAGCTCTCCCTGATCATCGTGAGCCTGGCCGGCGGGAGCCTCTTCCTGACGCTGGTCTACGCCGCCATCGCCGTCTGGCTCCTGGGCCTGGCCCTGCCCATCACCGCCTCCTACATCGTGGCGGTGGTGATGATCGGCCCGGCCCTGATCAAGCTGGGGGTGCCCGACTTCGCCGCCCACATGTTCGTGTTCTACTACGCCATCCTCTCGGAGGTGTCACCGCCGGTGGGGCTCTCGGCCTTCGCGGCGGCGGCCATCACCGGCGGCAACCCGTACAAGACCATGATGATGGCCTGGAAGTACACCCTGCCGGCCTTCATCGTGCCCTTCATGTTCACCATCAACCCGGCGGGGGTGGCGCTCCTGCTGCAGAGCGACCTGGGGAGCAACCTCTGGATCAGCTTCACGGCCATGGTGGGGATCACCGCCCTGGTGAGCGGGGTGGGAGGGTGGCTCTTGCGCCGGGCCACCCAGCCGGAGCGAGTGCTCCTGACGGTGGCCGGGCTGCTCTTGATCTACCCGGCCCAAGCCACGGACCTGGTAGGGGTGGCCCTGTTCGCGGTGGTAGTGCTCTGGCAGTGGTTCACGGTACGCCGGCAGAGGGGACGGCAGGAAGGGCCGGCCGTGGCCTAGGGACAACCAGCCTCGATCAGAACTGCACGAACTGGGCCGAGTAACGGACCAGCTCCACGAAGGGCTGGGGGTAGAGGCCGATGACGAAGGTCATGGCCAGGGCGATCAAGAGGGCCCAGCGCAGGGGCACGGTCTCGGCGATGGGGGAGGTGTCCCGGGCGGGCAAGAAAAACATCTGGCGTACCACGTTAAAGTAGTAGTATACGGAGATGACGCTGTTGACCACGCCGAGGATGGCCAGCCAGGCGAGCTGCCCCTGGATGGCCGAGGCGAAGACGAAGAGCTTGCCGATGAACCCGGCGGTGGAGGGGAAGCCGGTGAGAGACAGGAAGAAGACGACCAGGGACACGGCCAGGAAGGGGGCCCGGCGCATGAGACCGGCGTAGTCGGCGATCTGGTTAGAGCCGGTGGCCCGCTCGAAGACGATGACGACAATGAAGGCGCCAAGGTTAGTGAAGAGGTAGCCCAGAAGATAGATCAAGACGGCCGGCGTGCCGAATTCGTTACTGGTTAAAGAGCCCACGGCGGCCAAGCCGATGAGCACGTAGCCGGCCTGGGCGATGCTGGAGTAGGCCAACATGCGCTTCACGTTGGCCTGAGCGATGGCGATGAGGTTGCCCACGGTCATGGTGGCCACGGAAACCACGGCGATGAGCAGGGCCCAGTCCACGGTCACGTGGGGCAAAGCGATTATGAAGAACCGCAGGAGCGCAGCGAAGCCCGCCGCCTTGGGCGCCACCGAGAGAAAGGCGGTGACCGGGGTGGGCGCGCCCTCGTAGGTGTCGGGCGCCCACTGGTGAAAGGGCACCGCCGCGATCTTAAAGCCCAGCCCCGCCAGGACCAGCACCGCTGCCGGATAGACCACGATTTGATAGCCCGGGCTTTCTTTACCAGTGAAGAACCGGGCGATCTCCGCGAGCCCGAGAGACCCGGTGAGGCCGTAGATCAAGGACATGCCGTAGAGCATGGCCGCCGAGGCCATGGCACCAAAAAGGAAATACTTCAGGGCCGCCTCACTGGACCTGGCATCATCCCGGAGATACCCCACCAGTATGTAGGAGCTGATGCTCAGGAACTCGAGGGAGAGGAAGATCATGATCAGGTTGGTGGAGGCCGCTACCAGGGTAATGGATAGGGCCGAGAGGAGCAGAAGGCCGTAGAACTCGCCGGAGAAGGGGCGGGACGCCATGTAGTCCACCGAGAAGAGCACCACCAGGCCCACCGCCAGGTAGGCCACCACCTTGAAGAAGACGGCAAAGGGGTCCACGGCGAACATGCCGGAGAAGAGGGCCTGGTTGGCGCCCGGCAAGAGGGCCGTGGCCAAAAGGGCCAGGGTCAGGCCGGCCAGGGCAAAGTAGGGCAACCAACTGACCCTTTGGGGCCGGGCGATCAGCACGCCGTAGGCATTCCGCCGCAGCCGGGTGGCCGCCAGGTCAAAGCCGAAGGCCAGGATGGCGAAACAGAATATGATTATCTCCGGCAAGGTCAGGTAGACCACTTCCCCGAAAGTCACGACAAACCCCTCTTTGACTCCACTGAAAAAGGGTCGCTCCGGCTGTTTTCTCACCGCGGAGAACGGTAGAGTAGGGGACTGGTTACGATATGACAAGCGTGTACGGTAGGCTTTGCGA
>DYIS01000004.1 GCA_020723545.1 Ktedonobacter racemifer | reverse complement strand
TGGAGAGCCCCAGGGCCACGCCCACCAGTTGGGTGAAATAGACAATGGGCAGGGAATAGTTGGCCTTAAACTTCTTATTGACCTTCCCCTGGTAGGCCTCCAAGTTTATGTGGCAGAGGGGGCAAGCCGTCGCGATAATCTGGGCCTCATTCTCCACGGCGCAGGCGAAGAGATCCCTGATCAGCCTCAAGGCCACGCCCTCGTTGGTGTTCACGAGCATGCCGCCACAGCACTTGGCCTTGAGGGGAAAGTCCACCACTTCTGCCCCCAGGTGAGAGAAGAGGCGATCCATGCTCACCGGGAACTCTCGATCATCAAATGTACCATAGGGGCGGCTAACCTGGCAGCCATAATAAGGGGCCACCCGCAGGCCTCCTAACTTGTTGACTGCCTTTTCCGCAATGGACTCCAGGCCCACGTCATGGACCAGGATATCCAAGAAATGGCGGGCCCAGACCCCACCGCTATATTGCAGGCCGACCAGGGCCAAGGCTTCGCTGACCGCCCTCCGGAGGTCTTCGTTCTCCGCCATATAACGGCTAGCCTTATTGAGAACGGTGAGGCAGGCGCTACAGACGGTCACTAGGTCCCCACCACCCTGCCTCTCCGCCAGTGCCAGGTTCCGGGAGGAGATGACGAAGGAACTGAGCTCCCGAACGGACATATAGGCCGTGGCGCCGCAGCAGTTCCAGTCGTCCAGCTCCACCAGCTCCACTCCCAGGGCCCGCCCCACTGCCCGGGCGGAGAGGTCATAGGCCTTGTTACTGGTCGTAGGGGAACACCCAGGATAGTACAGATAGCGCATCACGCTGCCTCCCGTTCTCTGACGTGCTGCAGCATCTTGGCCAGATCGTTCCTTCCTTTGATCCTCTCCGGCAAAAGGGGCAGCCGCCGGCGACGGAGGAGCCTTAAGCCCAGGGGCGCTGTTCCCAGGAGCTTAAGGGGATCGGTGCGGAGGAATAGGCGGACCAAAAGCTCCGTCTCGAAGTTTCGACCATACCGATCCACGATGTCCAGGAATGTGGTGGAGAGGACCGGCGTCATGCCACCCCGCACGTACAACCCGTACTCTATCCCCAAGCGCTTCAGCTCATACATTATGTCCGTCAGCTTGATGCCGCTGGGACAGCGCACGGTGCAATAATAGCAGGAGGCACAGAGCCAGACGGTGTTGCTCTCGAGCACCTTGCCCAGTTGGCCAGCCCTTAAGGCGGCGATGATCTCCCGTGGGGTATAATCCATGGCGTAGCTGGTGGGACAGGAGCCGCTACAGGTACCACATTGGATGCAGAGCTTGATCTTCTCCCCACCAGGGATAGCCTGCACGTGCCGTAGGAAGACCTCTCCGAGATAGCTCAAGTCCTTGCGGGTTATCGCTTTTGCCACCGCGCAACCTCCTCCCTGCGTTGTCCCCCGCCTGATGTCCCGGAGTTGAACTCCGGGACAGATGATGTCTTAGGCTATGTGTGCCTTACATGGTTCTTCCAATTCAGGGGGCCCAGCTTCTGCACCGTCGCGGTCATCTCGTTGACCACCCGGGCCCACCTGGCCCCTTCGGCAGCGCTGACCCACTCCAGCCGGAAGCGCCCCGGCTCGATGCCGAACTGCTCCAGCATCTTGGCCAGGAGCGGCATGCGCCTCAGGGTCTTGTAGTTGCCGGCGGTGTAGTGGCAGTCTCCCGGGTGACAGCCCGCCACCAGCACGCCGTCCGCCCCCTCCCGGAAGGCTTTCAGGACGAAAGAGGGGTCCACCCTTCCCGAGCACATCACCCGGATGATGTGGACGTTGGGGGCATATTGTATCCGCGCCGTGCCAGCCATGTCCGCCCCGGAGTAGGAACACCAGTTGCAAAGAAACCCCACGATCTTGGGCTCGAACTCCTGGCTCACGCTAGCACCCCCTCTATCTCTGCCATGATCTGGACGTCGTTGAAGTGCTTGGCCTGGGCCGCGCCCGAAGGGCAGGCCGCCACGCAAACGCCGCACCCCTTGCACAGGGCCCCGTTGACCTGGGAGATCTTCCTCTCTGCATCGAACTCGATGGCGGAGTAGGCGCAGAGCTCCACGCACACCTTGCATCCCGCGCACACGTCGGGGTCGATCTCGGCGATGATGGGCTCGATGGTCACCCGACCGCGGCCTAGCAACACCAATGCCTCAGCGGCTGCGGCATTGGCGTGGGCCACCGTATCGGGGATGTCCTTGGGCCCCTGGCAGGTGCCGGCCAGGAAGATGCCATCGGTATTGGTGTGGAAGGGCCGCAGCTTGGGATGGGCCTCCAGGAAGAATCCGTCCTTGTCCCGGGTGACGTGGAAGGTCTTGGCCACCTCTGCCGTATCCGCCCGAGCCACCATGCCGGTCACCAGCACCACCAGGTCCACCGGCAGGATGATGGGTCGGCCCAGGCCGGTGTCCTCGGCCTTCACCACCAGCCGGTTGTCTACCGGGATCACCTCTGCGCCGCGGCCCCGGATGAAGATCACCCCTTCCCGTTGCACCCGCTCGTAGAACTCCTCGTACCCCTTGCCACCAGCCCGGATGTCGATGTAGAGCTCGTAGACGTCCGCCCCCGTCTTCTCCTTGACCAGGTGCGCCTGCTTCATGGCATGCATGCAGCACAGGCGGGAGCAATAGGTGTTGGAGTGGGCATCGCGGCAGCCCACGCAGTGGATGAAGGCCACGCTCTCCGGCTTACGGCCGTCGGCCAGGAGGATCTCACCGCCCGTGGGGCCGGCGGCGTTGCACATGCGCTCGAACTCCATGCTGTCGATGATGTTAGGAAAGCGACCGTAGTGATATTGAGGCAACCCCTGCGGCTTGTAGAATTCGTGCCCGGTGGCCAGGATGATGGCCCCCACCTCCAGCTCCACGTACTCCTCTTTCATCTGGTGGCGAATGGCTTTGGGGCCGCAGGCGGCCTCACACTGCAAACACTCCGCGCAGGCAGCGCAGTCCAGGCATCGTTCGGCCTCCCGTCGGGCCATTTCCTCGCTGAGGCCCAGTTCCACCTCCCGGAAATTGCTTCGCCTTTCCGTAATGGGCAGGGTGGGGACCTCCTGGCGCGGCACGTACTCCATGTCCTCCGAGAGCTCTTTGTGAGCTATGAGCTCCTTGGGCACGTCAAAGGCCCGGCCCTCTCTGAGATCTTGACCCTGCAAATAGCGGTGGATGGACTCCGCCGCTCGTTTGCCAGCGGCCACGGCGTCGATGACGGTGGCCGCGCCAGTCACCGCGTCGCCTCCGGCAAAGACCCCGGGCTGGGCGGTGGCGCATGTCTCCGGGTCGGCCTCGATCGTGCCCCACCCGGTGGCCTTCACCGCCTTTCCCAGGACGGTCAGGTCTGGCGCCTGCCCGATGGCGGCGATCACCGTGTCCGCCTCCAGCGTGAACGAGGAGCCCGGGATCGGTATGGGCCGGCGGCGTCCGCTCTGGTCCGGCTCTCCCAGCTCCATGCCAATGCATTCTAGGCCGGTGACCCGGTCCGTGCCCAGTATCCAAGTTGGCGCAGCCAGGAAGCGGATGGCGATCCCCTCCTTCTCCGCCTCTTCTACTTCCCACTTGTTGACCGGCATCTCCTCCCGGGAGCGGCGGTACACGATGGTCACCTGTTCGGCTCCCAGGCGCAGGGCGGTCCGCGCGGCGTCCACGGCGGTGTTACCGCCGCCGATCACCGCCACCCGCCGTCCCACCTCCACCTTCTTGCCCAGGTTAAAGTCCCTCAGGAAGGAGACCCCCTGGAGCACCCCCGACAGTTCCTCCCCGGGAACGCCCAGTTTATGGCTCCGGTGGGCGCCAATGCCCAGGAAGATCGCCTTGTAGCCGCGCTGAAAGATCTCCTCCAGGGTGATGTTCTTGCCCACAACGGTATTGGGGACGATGTCCACGCCCATGCGTTTGATGTATTCGATCTCCTCTTGCAGCACCTTTCTGGGCAGGCGGTAGTCCGGGATGCCCACCGCCATCATGCCGCCGGGGATCGACAGGGCGTCGAAGACGGTGACGTCGTAGCCGTTCCTGGCCAGGTGATAGGCTGCCGAGAGCCCCGCTGGCCCCGCCCCTACCACCGCCACTTTCTCGCCTCGGGGCTTGGGCGGGATGAAGGCGGCAGGGGCCACATGATCGGCCACGAAGCGCTTCAGGGCAGCGATGGCCACGGCGCCCTCGGCCTCTCCCCGGCTGCACGCCGTCTCACAGGGGTGGTGGAGACCCGGCCGCACACCCCGGGGAACGGTAGGTCCCGGCGGATCAGCTCCAGGGCCTCCTCGTATTTCCCCTCGCCGATCAAGGCCACATAGCCGTGGGCGTTCACCCCTGCCGGGCAGGCGGCCCGACAGGGGGAGATGCCCCGTTTATCAATGGCATAGGCGCTGGGTATGGCCTGGGGGAAGAGACGGTAGATGGCCTTGCGCTGGCTCAGACGCTGGTCGAACTCGTGGGGGACCTTCACCGGGCAGACCGGGACGCACTCCCCGCAGCCCGTACACTTCTCCAGGTCTACGTAGCGGGGCTTTTGCTTGATCCGGACCTTGAAATTGCCCACGTACCCCGAGACGTCCACCACCTCGCTGTAGCTCAGGAGCTGGACGTTCTTCTCCCGCGCCACCGTCACCATCTTGGGGGTGAGGATGCAGGCCGAGCAGTCCAGGGTGGGGAAGGTCTTGTCCAATTGGGCCATGCGGCCACCGATGGAGGTGTCTTTCTCCACCAGGTAGACCTTATACCCCGCCTGGGCGATGGTCAAGGCCGCCTGGATGCCAGCGATGCCGCCCCCAACCACCAACGTGCTGTGGTTCACCGGCACCTCCCGCTCCTCCAGGGGCTCCTGCCATACCACCCTGGCCACCGCCCCCCGGATCAGGTGCCTGGCCTTCTCCGTGCCCACCTCCTTATCCTTGGTGATCCAGGAGCAGTGCTCGCGGATGTTGGCCACGTTCAGGTAATATGGGTTCAGCCCGGCCTCGGCCAGGACCGCCCGGAAGGTGAACTCGTGCATGCGGGGCGAGCAGGCCGCCACCACGATGCGGTCCAGCCCGAATTCCTGGATGTCCCTCTTGATCATCTCCTGGCCGGTGCTGGAGCAGGTATACCTGTATTCCCGGGCCACGATGACGTTGTCCAGGGTGGCCGCGTATTGGGCCAGGCTGAGCACGTCCACGGTCCCGGCAATATTGGAGCCGCAGTGGCAGATGTAGACCCCCACTCTTGCCTTAGCCATCTCTCCACCCCCCGAAATGATGGATGTATTTTGGGTTCCAGGTCATCACCAGCCGTAAAGGATGGATTGTCCCATCTCCCGGATCAATTGCAGGCGCACGTCCCTGAGCCGGGTGGCGATGATCTCCGCGATGTTGGTCATCACGATGTAGCCGACATGATGGTTCTTCTCGAACAGCTCCCTTAGTTCTTTGCCTCTTATCACCACCGCCTTCGCTCTCTCCGCGCAGATGGCCGAGGCGGTGAGTCGGTGCGGCTTCACCAGGGCCGACCACCCGAAGGCCTCGCCTCTGCGGACGGTATCTACGGTGGTCTCTTTGGAAAGGGGTCGCACGATCAAACGGAAACGCAGGGCCACCCGGCCCTCCTCCAGGATGTACAGGTTCTCCGCCTCCGTGTCCTCCTGGAAGATGACCGCTCCTTCCTCGAATTCCTCTTCCTTGGCCAAAGCCGCTATCTCCTTGATCTGCTCATCGCTGAGCCCCTGAAAGAGCTCGAGCCCCCGTAGGACCTTCACCGACACCATCCCCTGCCTCCTCTATAAAGAATGCTACCTGTTACTTGCTACCTGCTCTCTGCTACCTGCTCTCTGCTACCTGCTATCCGCAACTTCTCCGCCGATACCAGGTGCGAGCTGAGTTGCAGGTCCTTCTCCGGGAGGCCGAAGGCCAGGCCGATGAACTGGGTGAAGTAGAGGATCGGCAGCCTCACCGGCCAGCCCAGCTTGCCCGCCACCTCTCTCTGATAGGCCTCCAGGTTTAACTGGCACAGGGGGCAGACCGTCACCACGCAGTCGGCCTCCCTGGCCGGCTCCAGGATGTCCGCCACCAGCTTCACGCCGATGCTCTTCTGGGTGGTCATAAGCACGCCCCCGCAGCAGCGGGTTTTCACGGGATAGGGGATCGTCTCCGCGCCCAGGGCAGCGATGAGCCTGTCCATGGACATGGGCAGGTCCGGGCCATCGAACTCGGCGTAGGGGCGCACCACCTGGCATCCGTAATAGGGGGCCACCTTAATGCCAGCGAACCTTCGCTTGGCCCTCTTGGCCACTGCCTTCACGCCGATGTCGTTGGCGATCACATCCAGCAGGTGTCGCACCCTTAAGTTGCCGGAATAGCTCAAGCCCGCCTCGGCCAATACGATGTCCAGTTGCCCTTTCAGCTCCGGGTTCTGCTCCAGATGCTTGTTCACCCGATACAGGTTCAAGAAGCAGGAGCTACAGGTGGCCACCACCTCCTGGCCCATGCCCTCGGCCATGGCCAGGTTCCGGGCGGGCAGGAATAGCGACAGGAGGTAGCTGACCACGTCCGCCGCGGTGGCGCCGCAGCAGTTCCAGTCGGGGATCTCCACGAGCTCGCTGTCCAGCTCTCGCATCACCGCCCTGGCCGAGACGTCGTATTCCTTGGCCGTGTTAAGGAGGGAGCATCCCGGAAAATAGGTGTACTTCATGGCGCGCCTCCCGCTTCCAGCTCCTGAGCCTTGCGAAAGATGGCCGCGATGTCGCCCCTCTTCTTGACCTCCGAGGGCGCCAGGGAGATCTTACCTTTTCTACAAAGGTTGAAGCCCAGGCGTCCTTGCCCGGCCAGGCCCAGGGGATTGGTGTGGGCAAAATAGGTGATCAGGAACTCTGATTCATGCAACCGTCCATGACGCCGCACCGAATCCATGAAGGATCGGTAGAACCGCGCCACCCGGCCCTGGATCGTGCTGGGTTTTTCCAGGCCCTGGGCGATGGCCAGGCGCTTCAAGGCCGCCATGGTCTCGGTGAGAGAGATGCCTCGAGGGCAGCGAATGGTACAGGAGTAGCAGTTAGTGCAGAGCCAATAGGTATTGCTCTTCAGCACCTCCTCCCGGAGGCCCACCTGGATGAGGCGCCAGAGTTGCCGGGGGGTGTAGTCCATGGCGTAGGCGGTGGGGCAGGAGGCGGTGCAGGTGCCGCACTGGATGCAGGTGAGGAGCTTCTCCCGGTCGGGAGCCACGGTCTCCGCAAAGGAGTGGTCCAGCATCTCTCGGGTCAGATTGAAGGCTTTTTCCGCCATGACAGGCCCTCCTCGGAAGCATTGATCCGGCGGCCAGGCTAGGCTTTCATATCCAGGTATTCGGCCAGCTCCCGCAGGTCCAGGTCCACGGTCACTGGCTGATCCTTGTACACGTATTTGGTTTGGTATGAGCTCCTTCCATGGGAGAGAAAGTGCGCCGCCCGGTCGCTCAGGTACCGCTTGCCTTTTCGCTTGTGGTGGATGATGACGGTGCTGCCGTCGAAGGCGTGGCCGCATTCCGGGCATGTCCCAAGATCACAGGCGCTGCAGCAGCCTCGGCTGAACACCGCGTAGCTCCTGGTGCCATCGGCCCGGGCCAGGGCCTCCGCGATGGTCTCGGCGATCCTCCTCGCCAGGGCACTCTCCTCGTTCATCTCTTCTGCTGCTCGGCGATGCCGAGGGGCCCCGTCTTCGAGGTCGCCGTGAGCTCCTGCGCTGCCGCCACGGGGCCCTCCTCGAAGACCTGCCAGTCGCAGGTGCGTTTCATCACCTTGAGGATGTGGGAGGTCTCGACCCTCCTGATCCCGGGGATGCGGGCGATCCTCTCGGTGATGAAGGCCAGCAGCTCATCGTTGGAGTGAAACACCGCCTCCGCGATGACGTCGTAGTTCCCCGTCACGTAGATCACCGAGCAGACCTCCGGCATCTCGGCCAGCATCCGGCCGACCTGTTCCGCCTGAGCCAGCTCCACGTCCACGCCGATAATGGTGTGGGTCCCCAGCCCCAGCCGGGCCGGCTCTAAGATGGCGCCTATCCTCATCACGCCACTGAACAGCAGGTGGTCCAGGCGCCTGCGCACCGTGCCCTCGGAGCAGCCCAGTTCCCGGGCGATATCCACGTTGGGCATTCGCCCGTCGGCCTGCAGGAGAGCGATGATCCTCTTATCGATCTCATCCAGGCAATGAACCATACCCGCCTCACGATTTACACAGTGAATTATAGCACAAACGACGAACTGTGTCAAGAAATTCGAGAATATTTGTACTATTCGTACCAATGCCACGCCATTCCCCCGGCCGTTGCGCTTTCTGGAACAAAAGAAGCGCCGGGTTTCGCCGACGCTCCAGGGGTCTGATCGTTTTCACATTCTCCTCGGACCAGCTCTACCCGTACATCAGGCTCACCAGTTGCAGGCGCGTGTTTTGCAGGCGCCGGGAGATCACCGCGGCGATCTTCGCCATGATCGTGTAGCACAGGCGGCAGTTGCTCTCGCAGATGTGGTCCAGGTCCTCGCCGGGGATGGCGACGAGGGTGCTCTTGTCCACGCTTTTGGCCGAGCTCGTTAGGATATGGGGCTCCACCAGGGCCGACCAAGCCAGCGTGCCGCCCTTGGAGACGGTGTCGACGATGAGCTGCTTGCCCTGGCCGATGCCGATCATCACTGCCACCCGTCCCTCGTGCACCACGTAGATGTCCTTGGCCACCTCACCCTCGGCGAAGATCTTGGTGCCAGCCTCGTAGGTCTCCAGCCGGGCATGTTTGGCAATGGCTGCCAGGTCATCGTCGCTCAGGCCCTCGAAGAGCTCAGCCTTCTTCAGGATCTCCAGTGATACCATTTTGCCCTCCTCTTTAACTTCAACATCAGGCGCATCTCGTCCCCGCCCCCAGCCCGGCCTCGCGCATCGCGATGGCACCAGGGCGCCTCAGCCAGCCTGGTTTACTAGTAGTAAAGAATTCGATCTACCCATGCCTTCGCCCTAAACAAACCTCACGTCCAGGAGATGGGTGGAGCAGGAGATGCAGGGGTCGTACGCTCTCACCACCATCTCCAGGGTATGGGCGATCTCCTCCTTTGGCTTGTCCAGGATCTGCGGCAGGATGGCCCGCAGGTCGAACTCGATGTTGGCCATGTTCTGACCGGTGGGGATGATCAGGTTAGAGTCGCTTATGACGCCTTTAGAATCATAGCTGTATTCGTGGTAGAGGGTCCCCCGGGGCACCTCCACCGCCCCCACTCCACTGCCCGCCTTCACCGGGACCTTGATCGGCTCATCTTTCAACCCCCGGCCCAAGAGCTCGTCGATGGCCATGATCGCGTCCTCGGCCGCGTGCACCGCCTCCACCACCTGGGCCACGCTGATCATGAAGCTGTTATGGCAGGGGGCCCGGAGCCCCAGGTCCCGGGCCACCTTCTTCGCCAGCGGGTGGAGCTGCTCGTGGTTGTTGTTGAAGCGGGCCAGGGCACCTACCATGAGCGACTGCCGGTTGCCGCTCACGTGTTTGGTCGTGGAGTGCTCTACCACCGTCTCCCTGATCTTCTGGCGGTAGTCCTTGACTGGTGTGACGTCGCCGTCGGTGGAGGCGATATCGCCGTCGTAGAAGGCATATTCCGCCTGGCTCTTCAGGGCCAAATACTCGGTCGGGTTTTCAAACCTGGGCAGGGGCAGGGCCTTGATCAGCTCCGCGGTGGCCTCCAGGTCCGGCACCGCCTCCACCAGCCTCTGGCGTAGGCCCCCCAGCTCCTGGGCCGTGGGGGGGCGGGTGAACCCACCCACCACCATGGAGATGGGGTGCACCGCCCGGCCGCCCACCACGTAGCAGATGTCGTTGGCCAGCTTTTTCAGGCGCAGGGCCCTCTTCACCACCTCCGGGTGCGTGGCAGCCAGGGGTATCACGCTGCCAACGCCCAAGAGATCCGGCGCCACCAAAAAGTACACGTGCAGGAGATGGCTCTGCATCGTTTCCCCGTCGATGATCAGCTTGCGCAATAGCACCGTCTGTTCCGAGGGCACGAAGTCGAAGGCCGCTTCGGTGGCTCGCAAGGAGGCAGCGGTGTGGCCCACGGCACAGATGCCGCAAATGCGCGAGGTGATGTGTGCCACGTCCTCCCAGGAGCGGCCTCGCAACATGGCCTCGAAGAAGCGGGGAGACTCCACGATCTCCAGCTTCAACTCCTTAATCTCTCCCTTCCTCACGTCCACGGTGATGTTGGCATGCCCCTCCACCCGGGTGATGTGGTGGACGCTCAGGCTCAGGTCTCTCATTTAGCCACCTCCAAGTAGCCCTCGAACATGCGAAAGCTGTTCAGTATCCCCTGCACCGAGAGCCCGTGTTCCTGGAGCACCTGCTTGTGCGAGTTGACATTAGGGTTGTCCACCAGCCCCCGGCAGCCCTCGCACTTGTTCCCGAAGGTGGGGCAGATGGTCGCACAGCCCGCCCGGGTCACCGGCCCCAGACAGGTCATGCCCTTGTCGAAGACGCAGATGTTCTCGGCCATCTTGCATTCCACACACACGGGGTAGTCCGGGAGGCTGGGTTTTTTGCCTAATAGCAAGCTCTTGGTGACCTCGAGTAGCTCCTTCTTATCGATGGGGCACCCCGGGACTGCGTAGTCCACCGGCACCACCGCGCTCAGCGGCCGGGCCGGGATGGTGTCGAACCACTCCGCTCGCTCCTTGTACACGTAGCGGCGGACCTCCTCCTGGTCTTGATAGTTCTTCATGCAATTCACCCCGCCCAGGTGGGCGCAGGCTCCCAGGGCCACCAACACCTTAGCCTGCTCGCGGATCTTCTTCAGCCGTTCGATCTCCGATTCCTGGGTGATGGCCCCTTCCACGAAGGCGATCTGGTAGTCGTCGCCCTTCTCGGTCATGATCTCCCGGAAGTTCACGATCTCCACTGCTCCCAGGACCTCCAGGATCTCGGCCTCCAGGTTGGCGAACATCAACTGGCATCCCTCGCAACTGGAGAACTCGAACACCGCAATCTTCGGCTTCATCATATCGCCTCCTGCAGATTCCGTAGCTCCGAATAGGTGAAGACCGGGCCCTTCTGGCAGACGTACACGCCGTTGATCTGGCAATGACCGCACTTGCCCACGCCGCACTTCATCCGGCGCTCCAGGGAGACGAGGATTCGACCCATGGGCAGGCCCTTCCCCAGGACCTCCCGGATCACGAACCTGTACATCACTGGCGGGCCCACGATCACCGCCACGGTGTTGCGGGGGTCCACCGGCAGGCCCCGGAACAGGGTGGTGATCACCCCCACGTTGCCGCGCCAGGATTCGTCGGCCACGTCCACCGTGACCTGATAGTCCACATCATCTCGAGCTTCCCACTGGGCCAGTTCGTTCCGGAAAAGCAGCTCGGAGGGATTCTTGGTGCCATAGAGGATGGTCACGGCACCGAAATCCTGCCGCATGTCCAGGACGGCATGGATCAATGAGCGCAGGGGAACCAGTCCCAGGCCGCCGGCCACGAAGAGGACGTTGCGGCCCCTCATCTCCTCCACCGGAAAGCCCTGGCCAAAAGGCCCGCGGATTCCCACCGTGGCGCCCGGCGCCATGCGGTGCAGGGCATTGGTCACGTTCCCCACCGCCCGCACGCAGAGCTCAAAGGTATCGCCACGGGTCGGGGATGACGACACCGAGATAGGGGCCTCGCCGATGCCGAACACCGACACCTCCACGAACTGGCCGGGATCCTGCCCCAGGGGCGTCCCGTCCTTGAGCTGGAACGTGAAGAGCTTCTCCTTCGCCGTCATCTCCTCCACGTTCAGGAGTTGCGCCAGGCGAGGCCGGAAAATGGTGTCCAGATCCACGGTTGGCAGGAGTCTAGCGTCCACCCTATTCACCGCCCTTCAGTTGATTGTACACCTCGATGGGGTTGATGTGCACCAGGCAGGCCCGGGTGCAGCGTCCGCAGCCCACGCAGCCGAACCGGCCGAACATCTCCTTCATGTACTTGCCCTTGCGGAAGAAGCGGTGCCGCACGCGATCGCCCCGGCGCTCCCGGAAGTTCTCCCCGGTGGCCACCTTGGCGAACCCCTCCAACTGGCAAGAATCCCAGACCCGGTAGCGCTCCCCCTCCGACAGGTTCAGCTTAACCTCGTCGAGGACGTTGAAGCAGTAACAGGTGGGGCAGACCAGGTTGCAAGACCCGCAGGAAAGGCACTTCTCGCCCAGGACATCCCACAGGAGGCTGCGGTAACTGTCTTCCAAGAACCTCGGCAGTTCTTCCACGTCGAACTCCAGGGCCTCTTTGAACCTCTCGTCCTTTTCCCGTTGCACCGCCCGCAGCTTGACCCGGTCCTCGTACAGCGCCTCCCGGGCCTTCCCCCACTCCCCTAAAAGGGCCTCGCCCTCCGGGGTGCCTGTGCGCACGATGTAGGTGTCGTCGGCAGCGGTGAAGAACAGGTCGTAGCCGGTCTCCACCTCCAGGGTGCCCATGCTCTTGCAGAAGCAATACTCGTCGCAGGGCTCCTTGCAGTCCACGCCGATGATCAGGGCTCGTTTGCGTTTCTCCAGATAGTTGGCGTCGGCGTTGACTTCGGAGAAAGCCATATCCAGCATCCAGGTGGCCGCGATGTCGCACGGGCGCATGCCGAAGATGATCCTGGGCTGGGCCTCCACCACGGCCTGGGGCTCCCAAGAGCCGTCCACCGCAAACTGCAAGAGCGTCTCTCTTTGAGGGAAGAAATACTTCTTGGGGGAGGTGATGGTGGCGCAGGAATCCAGGCGGAGCTCTGCCGGGCTCTCGATCACGCCGTAGGTGTTTTTGCCGTCCTTTTTTTTGATCCCTACCACCTGGAAGCGCTCCATCAGGTGGCGGATAAGGGGCTCCACGTCGCGTTTCTCTATCACCTTTAAGGGCATCTTGACCTCCTCGTCTATAGGCCAGGTGTAGTGTATATTATCACAACCTGGCCCAATAGTCAAGGCATATTGTGCCCTTTAGTACAATGGGCTCCTTTTTACCTACCTCGTAGAGCTGATTTTCGCCTGGATGATTGGGGGTTGACACAAAAGAGGCAAAGCTTGAGGCTATTTTCGCCAGGCAGCTACCTCACGGCCGGCGGCGTCTCAGCCCTAAGACGAAACACGCCAGCCCGGCCAGCGCCATCGCCACCAGGAGCTCGCGGCTCAGGCGGGGGCTGGGCACCACCTGGATCGATGGGGGGACCCCCCTTCTCCTGCTCTCCTGAGCCCGAGCCGAATGCACCAGGGCTTCCCTCAGGCTCTCTTGAAAGGCAGGGGAGGGGCGAATCGGTGGCAGGTTCTTCCGGATGGTCTGAGCAGTATAGAGCAGGGGTTCCAGCTCTTGGTGGTATTCGGGGTGGCGGGCTAGATAATCCTTGATCTTGACCGCCTCCAGCCTGGTTTGATCCACCGACTCCGCCAGCACCTCGGTGAACGGCAGCCGTTCGCCTACAGCATTATCTTTCCTCATGCCTGGCCTCCGGCATCAGCCCTGACGAAGCAAGACCGGAAGATGCCATCAGATGAGGCTCGTCGGATGCCTCATCTCCACGCCCTCCCATTTCCTGGCGCAGCGCGAACAGCGTGCGATGCAAGAGCGCCTTGATCGCCCCCTCGGTCCTGCCCATGATCGTGGCGATCTCGGCATTGGAAAGCCCATCCACAAACTTCAGCAAGAGGAGTTGCTGCCTTTCGGCCGAGAGTCGGCCAATGGCCTCCTTAAGCCACTGGGCTCTCTCCTTCCGCTCCATCCCCTCGGAAAGTGAGGTTATCTCGGCCTCCTGGCGCCACCCCGGTGCCATGGCCTCCAGCGAGTAGGTCTTGCGCCGCTGTCGGTCCCGGTGCCAGTTGGCCACCAGGTTGTGTGCGATGCGAAACAACCAGGCGGAGAACGGAACGCCCTGGTTGGTGTAGCGGCGCAGGTGAAAGACCGCCTGGTAGAAGGTCTTGGCGGTCAGGTCCTCCGCCTCGTGGACGTTGTGCACGCGATAAAAAATGTAATTATACACCAGGGCCAGGTACTTTTGATAGAGCGCCCCAAAGGCTTCGGGGTTCTCCTTCGCCTTCTCAATGAGGCGGTCATCGCCTTCGGTGGAGAGCGCCTGCACGTTCCCGGCGATCATTATGGCTCCCTGGGAATAGAACACGGAAAGCCCCCATGAGATACGGAGCAGGGCCAGTATAGCAAACTTGCCAGGCCTGGTCAATCTATGGTAGACTAACTATGATCTGGACCGGCCGGACCCCCCAGTGCGACCTGGACTACGTCCCCAACCAAAGGGCAGGGCCCAGGTCCACGGCGCCCTGATGGATGCTTTTGGCTTCAGGGGGCAAGGTGCCGGTCCCTGAGGGAATACCCACTCGCGGAATGAAATGAGGGCAACTAGATTCTCGCCCCAAGTCCTCGCTACATTCGGGATGGTTTTGACTATCCTTTGCTCTACGCACCTGCCTTCTGCCCAGGCCGGGCCCCTGGCTCAGACCGCCACGCCGGGGCCGGAGGAGGTGTACCGCATCGATCAGCCTGCCCCCAATTCAGTGGTTCGGGGCACGGTACAGGTGACTGGCAGCGCCTCCATCCCTGGTTTTGACCGTTACGAGATCCATCTCCTGGGCCCGGGCTTCGCCCAACCCGCTTTCCTTTTCGTGAACAAGGCCAGGGTGATCAATGGGCCTCTATACCAATGGAATACGCTGCAATTCCGAGACGGCACCTACGTGGTGACCCTGCGGGTGATCGATGTCCGGGGCCAGTTCAAGGAGGCACGGGTCACCGTGCAGGTGGAGAACGCCTCCACCCCCACGCCCACCGCCACTTCCACGCCCACGGAGACGCCGCTGCCGGCCACCACGCCCCAGTCCCCCGGCACCCCAGTGGTCCTGGTTACGCCCACCGCCGTTGCCACCCCCGGCATCACCCCCCGGCCGGTGTCCTCGCTCCTGCCCAGCCTGCAGATCGACCTTCAGCAGCTCTGCCTAAGGCCTTTCCTTCTGGGCTTGGTGTTGGCCGGCGGCGTGGCCCTGTTGCTGGGCCTCATCGCCCTGGCCCGGGCGCTGTTGAGTGGGGGAAGCGAGTGAAGCTGGTCGTGGGCCTGGGTAACCCGGGCCGAGAGTATGCCAACAACCGTCACAACCTGGGCTTCCAGTGCCTGGACCACCTGGCCCGCAAGCACCACATCGGCGGGTGGACCAGGCTCTGCCAGGCCCGGGTGGCCTCGGGAGCGGTCCTGGATGTCCCGGTGGTTTTGGCCAAACCGACCACGTTCATGAACCTGAGTGGCCTGGCTGTGGGCGCCTTGGTGCGCCGCTATCACCTGTCCCTGGGCAACCTCCTGGTGATCTACGATGACCTGGACCTTCCCCTGGGCTCCCTGCGGCTGCGCCCCGGGGGTAGCGCCGGGGGTCACAAGGGGATGAAATCCATCATCGCCGCCCTGGGCACCGAGGACTTCCCCCGTCTGCGAGTGGGGATCGGCCGCCCACCAGATGGGGACCAGGTGAGCTATGTGCTCAGCGACTTCACCCCGGAAGAGCTGCCAATCCTTGATCCGTTGCAGGAGCAGGTAGCCCAGGCGGTGGAATGTGCTCTGACCTCAGGCCTCACCGCCGCCATGAATCAGTTTAACTAGCTTCCGCCGAATATGTCGCTCTCTGGTTTGCTCTCTCTGATCGACGAGATACCTGGCTATGCCTGGCTGCGGGAGCAGATCCTCGGAGGGATCCCTGCCGCCGCCGACCGATGCTTGCCGCTCACCCTGCCTGAGGCCGTCATCCCCTTTCTGATTTCCTGTCTGCAAAGGGACGCCGTCGCCCCGCTGCTGGTGGTAACGGCCAACCTGGAGAGAGCGAAGCGCCTGGCCGATCAACTGGCGTTATGGTCGGCCTTCCCGGCCCAGGTGCTTCTGTACCCTGAGCCCGAGGCCCTGCCCTACGAGCGCCCCTCGGCCGACCTGGGGTCCTGCCGCGAGCGCCTGGCCGCCTTGGTCAGGATCGGCGCTTTAACTGGCCTGGGCCCGGCCAACGGAATTGACTTTGCCCGGCTGGTGGCCGTCACCTCCGTTCGAGGGCTTGCGCACAAGACCATCTCCCCCCGAGACCTGGCGGCCGGGACCCATGAACTCTCCCTGGGCCAGCGCGTGGACCCGGCGGCCCTGGTGGCCCAACTGCTGGAAGGCGGTTACCAGCCGTCCAGCCTGGTGGACACCCCTGGTTTCTTCAGCCGCCGGGGCGGCATCCTGGACATCTTCCCTCCCACATCAGAGCTGCCGGCCCGGGTGGAGTTCTTCGGCGACCAGGTGGAGTCACTCCGGCTTTACGACCCGGCCACCCAGCGCTCGCAAAAACGCCTCTCCCGGCTATTGATCACCCCCGCTAGTGAGGTCGTGCCCGCCCGGGCCCGGGAGGCAGCCTCCCGGCTCTCGAAGCTGGACATAACCGGGTGCTCGCCTCGCTTTCAGGAAAACTGGTCCCGGGACCTGAAGCGCCTGGCTCAGGGCCAGGGCTTCGCCGGGGAAGGGTTCTATCTGCCGTTCCTATATCCGCCGGACAGGTCCACCGGTCTTTTGGATCACCTCTCCGGCACGGTGATCCTGGATGGGCCGGAAGGCCTGGAGGCCGAGGCGCGGTACCTCCATAAACAGGCCCAGGATTTGAGGGCTCTCTTCCTGGAGCACGGCGAGCTTCCGCCGGAATATCCCGACCCTTGCTTCCGCTGGGAAGAACTTCAGGCCCAGCTTCAAAGGTTGCCCCGGCTGGCCCTGGGATACTGGGGGCGGGCCCAGACGGCGCGCCCGGAAACAGACCTGCTGGCCTCGGCTTTTCAGGCCGTCCCTCCCTATGCCGGCCGGTTGAAGCAATTCCTGGACGACTGCCAAAAGCACTTGGCGGAGGGCCGGCGCCTGGTGATCACCAGCCATCAGGCCCGGCGCCTATCCGCGCTATTTCAGGAACGCGATATCTTCGCCGTGCCCCAGGAGAGCCCGGCTGGCCTTCCTCCACCCAATAGCCTGACCGTGATCCAGGGTTCCTTGGCCCAGGGCTGGGGCGCCCTGCCGCCTGCCTCCACCACCCTGATCTTCAGCGATGTGGAGATCTTCGGTTGGGCCAAGCCTCGCCGGGCGCTCCCCCGGAGGGCAGCGCCGCGGGAGCCCTTTCTCTCTGACCTGGCCTTGGGAGACCTCGTGGTGCACGTCGAGCACGGCATTGGCCGGTACCGGGGGCTGGTCAGGCTGGCCTTGGAGGGCGCGGAGCGCGAGTACCTGCACCTGGAGTACGCCCAGGGCGACCGCCTGTACGTGCCTGCGGACCAGATGGACCGCATCAGCCGTTACGTCGGCGCCGGAGAGGCGCCGCCCACCCTGACCAGGCTCTCCGGCACCGATTGGGAACGGGTCAAGGCCCGCGCTAAGCGGGCGATAAAGGACGTGGCCCGGAAGTTGTTGGGCCTCTACGCTGCCCGAGAAGCAGCGGCCGGGTACGCCTTCGCCCCGGATTTCCCCTGGCAGGCCGATCTGGAGGCATCCTTTCCCTACATCGAGACCCCGGATCAACTGGCGGCCATCAATGAGGTCAAGCTGGACATGGAAGCCCCCCGGCCCATGGACCGCTTGATCTGTGGCGATGTAGGCTACGGCAAGACCGAGATCGCTCTGCGGGCGGCCTTCAAGGCGGTGGTCGACGGCAAGCAGGTGGCGCTCCTGGTGCCCACCACCATCCTGGCCCAGCAGCACTTCAACACCTTCCGCGAGCGGCTCCAGGCCTTCCCCGTGACGGTGGAGATGCTCTCCCGCTTTCGCTCCGAAAAAGAGCAGCAGGAGGTGGTGAAAGGCCTCCGAGAGGGGTCCGTGGACATCGTCATCGGCACCCACCGCCTGATCCAGAAAGACGTGGCCTTCAAGAACCTGGGCCTGGTGATCATCGACGAGGAGCAGCGTTTCGGCGTCATGCACAAGGAGACCCTGAAAGAGCTCCGCCGGGAGGTGGATGTCCTGACCCTCACCGCCACCCCCATACCCCGGACCCTGCACATGTCCCTGGTGGGGGTCCGAGACATGAGCACCATGGAAACCCCGCCGGAGGAACGGCTGCCCATCGTAACCCAGGTGGCGGAGTACGACGGGGCTATCATCCGGGGAGCCATTTTGCGGGAGTTGGATCGAGGTGGGCAGGTGTACTTCGTCCACAACCGGGTCCAGAGCATCGAATACATGGGCCAGGTGCTGGCCCGGCTGGTGCCCGAGGCCCGCATCGCCGTGGCCCACGGCCAGATGCCAGAGGAGGACCTGGAAAAGGTCATGCTGGACTTCGCGGGCGGCCTCACCGACGTCCTGGTTTGCACCGCCATCATCGAATCAGGCCTGGACATACCCAACGCCAACACCATCATCGTCAACCGGGCCGACCATTTCGGCCTGGCCCAGCTCTATCAACTGCGAGGCCGTGTGGGCCGGGGTGCCAACCGGGCCTACGCCTATTTCCTCCACAGCCGGGGGTCTCAACTGAGCGAGGCTGCGAGGAAGCGACTCCAGGCCATCTACGATGCCACCGAGCTGGGGGCGGGCTTTCGCATCGCCATGAAGGACCTGGAGATCCGCGGGGCCGGCAACCTCCTGGGGGTAGAGCAGCACGGCCACATCAGCGCCGTGGGCTTCGACCTCTATTGTCGCCTCCTGGCCCAGGCCGTGGAGGAGCTAAGGGAGGAGACGGGTGCGGCTTCCTTGCTAGTAAAGGGAGCCCCCACCCTGGTCGAGCCCCCCAGCGTCTCCCTGGACCTGGGGCTGGACGCCTACATCCCCAGCGACTACGTGCCGGACGAGGCCGCGCGGCTAACCCTCTACCAGCGCCTGGCAGGCGCCCGGTCTCCCGAGGAGGTCAATAGCCTCGCCCAGGAGCTGGCCGACCGCTTCGGAGCCGTGCCGGGCACGGTCGAAAACCTTCTCTACCTGGTACGCCTGCGCGCTCTGGTTCTGAGCAGGGGTATCAGGGTCATTAGCCTTCACGGCAGCGACGTGGTGATGCGCTTCCGAGAGGCCGTTGGCATCGATATGGCGAAGGCCCAACGCCGTTTCGGGGCTTCCCTTAAGGTAGGCCCCACTTCCATGCGCCTTAGCCGCCGGGGCCTGGGGGCCAGGTGGAAAGAGGCCCTGGTCGAACTTCTGGGGATGGCTTGACCGCCCTGCGGGCGGCTACCATGCCACCTTTACTAGTAAGAAATTGCTCTCTGTCCCAAACGCCTCTTCAGTACGCGTTGGACAATAACTGCCGGTTGCCGATCTTCACGTTGGTCAGGCCGGCCTCCCTGGCCGCCTGCAAGCAGGCCTCGGCATGGCGACGGGAGGTGCGGGGGAGATCGTGCAGGTAAAAGTGGGGATGAAAGGCCAGTAGCGCATACGGGATCTGAGGGTTGATGGCGGCGATGAACCGCGCCAACTGCCCCACCTCGTGGGCGTCCACGTATCCTGGGACCAGGAGCGTGCTGGCGATCACCAGAGGCGGGTCCGGTCGTTCCGCCACCAGCGCCGCCGCCCGGGAGAAGTTCTCCAGGGCCCGGTGATTCGTTATCCCGGTCAGGGCCAGGTGCAGGCCCTCGGAGTAGGCTTTCAGGTCGAACTTGGCACACCCTCCCGTCTCCAGGGAGAGCCGCACCGCCTGATCCAGGACCTCCGGGTGCATGGAGCCATTGGTCTCCCAGCAGATGCGCACGCCCCTCCTGGCCAGGAGCCGCGCGGCCGCCAGGGCATGGGGCATCTGGGGCGTGGGGTCACCGCCGAAGAAGCAGACGCAGAAGGTCTGCCAATTGGCCTTGGCTGCCAGTTCCTCGGCGCCCAGGCCGTCCGTCTCCGGCCCAAGCTCCCGAAAGTGCCAGTTCTGACAAAACAGGCAGTCGTAGGTGCAGGCGCCGTAGAAAACCGCCAGGTTGACCTTGCCGTACTGCCTCGTCCCGGGGCAGACCCAGTCCGCCACACAGTTCGTGGGCAAGGGGTCGTAGTACCAGTGCAGGATACCCCTGGCCGCTGTACCGCCCAGGTGTACAAGCCTCCCACCGCGGCCAATTCGCAGGCCACAGAACCCCCTTTCCCCTTCGCCCAGGCGGCAGTCGTTCACACAAAGAGGACACCTCTTGCCGCCTGCAGTTCTGGGAGGGCGCTCCGGAAGCCCAAATTCACGCCTTGCCTTGCCGTGAACATTAAATATGTACGGAAGCAGCTTAGCCGGGGTCAGGCGTAAACAATCGTTGCACGCCTTTAGCGTCGAGGAGACAAGAGGGGACGTTTTTCCACAGCCACGACAGGTCGCCATCGGAAACGCCGATTGCTAATCGGTCTCCCCCACCACCATCTCTCTGGCTCTGGTGGGCTCGCTTTTCAGGTGGCCGGGCAGGCCAGCCGACGCCGAGGGCCCGGGCCGGGCCAACCCGGGCATTCCCTGGGCCTTCAAGATAATGCCTCTCAGCTCTGGGTAGATCGAGAACTCGCGGTTCACTGTGTAGTATTTCAGGTTGCCTTCCTTAAAGGATTGCAAGAGGCCCAGGGCCTCAAACCGCTCCAGTTCCCGGCGCACGGCATTCACCGGCTCATCTAGCTCTCGTTCCAACTGTCTGGTGTACAATTTGGCCTCAGGATCGCTGAGAAACCTGGTCAGCAGCTTGATCCTCGCCTTTGATGAGAAGAGGTGCTCCAACATCTCCCCCTCCAACGGTCACTTGTACATGTATTATATACAGCCTGGTGATAGCAGTCAATGGTCTGTCGAGTCAGTTGGGCCCACCGGTTTCAATCCAGGCCCCTGCCACACGGCCCGGTGCACCGCGGGAGAGATGCCGAGCAGGGTATGAATCATCTCACGGAAACGGTTCGGGTCGCCGGTTGTATAAAATAAATGCTCGGCCTGGCTTTCGAGATGGGCCTGCAACCCTTTTTCCTCCAGAACCCTTCCCGTTTGCCTGGCCACCGCAGGGCTGGGGTCGATTATGATAACATCAGGTCCCACCACCCGTCTAATGGCCGGTTCCAAGAAGGGATAATGTGTACAACCCAGGACCAGCGTATCGATCCCCTGGGCCAGAAGCGGATCCAGGTATCGCTGCAGGAGACTGAGTGTCTCCGGACCTTCCAGTTCTCCCCTCTCCACCTGCTGCACCAGCCCGGGACACGCTTTTGTGTACACCTCCACCCCGTTAGCGAAACGCTCCACCAGCTCAGCGAAGACCTGTCCCTGGATGGTGGCTGCGGTGCCGATCACCGCAACGCGCTTGCTGGCCGTCATCGCCGCCGCCGGCTTCACCGCCGGCACCATCCCCACTATGGGCACCGAGAAGAGGGAGCGAAGATAAGCCAGGCTGGCCGCCGACGCCGTGTTGCAGGCCACCACGATCAGCTTGGCCCCCTCCGCTGCCAGGAAGCCCGCGATGCCCTGGGCCAGGGCCTGGATCTCCTGGTTGGACCGGGGGCCATATGGACAATTGGCGCTGTCGGCGAAGTAGATCGTGCTCTCCCGGGGAAGTTGGGCCGCCAGTTCCCGCCACACCGAGAGGCCGCCCACCCCGGAGTCGAAGACCCCAATGGGTCGCTGGTCGGACAATCGTCGCCTCCCCACCCACTACGGCCTTGTGACCCTGACCATTTGCGCCAGGGCCTTCAATTGGCTGTTGGTGCCAATGGCTATCAGCTTGTCTCCTGGCTGCAACTGCGTCGCTGCGCTCGGATTATTGATCATGGACCCATCGCTTCGCCGGACCGCCAGGACGACCTTCCTCAGCCGTTTCTCCAGTTCCATTCCCAGGCCTCATCACTCTACGATCAGGACCTCTCTGCCGCTGGCCACCACCTCACCTACGAAGTCGCTGAAATGGTTCTTCACCTCGCCCACCGGCGCGCCCATCATCAGGAGATCCACCTCCGGGTGATGGGCCAGATACTCCTTGATCTCGCCAAACACCTCCCCCTGCCGCAGTTCCTGCTGGGCCTGAACCCCTTGTCTCTCGGCCACCCGCACCGCCATCTCCAGCACCAGTTCGCCTAGCCAATGGGGGCCCTCCGGCTCACTCATCGGGCCTGGTTCGTTCCGAGGGTCCTGGGCGAAGGCTGGATCAACCGCATACAGAAACGTCAGGCCCGCCTGGTTCTCCCGAGCTAGCCTGATAGCCCTCTCCTCGGTCTTCTCCGAGTTTTCCCCACCTCGTGTGGCACACAAGATGTGCTTGTACATAATAACCTTACCTTCGCCAAGGCAAAGCGGCTGGCACTGTTTCTAATAAAAAATCCCGGATCACTCCCACCCTCTGCTGGCAATTATATCGGACTTCGACTGCCAAGGCAAGGCTTCGCCCAGGGCGGCCTTCCCCTGTCCTTGACAGCCACAGTACCTGGCAATATAATCCACCTGCAACTCATCGCTCGGACGTCCACCACCGAGCACTCATCGCCCCTAGAGGTCCGGCCGGTAAGTTTATTTGCCACTAAAGAAGGCAAGACCAAGCACGATTTTGACTAGTTTCTTTACTGGCAAAGAAGGGCGCTTCTAGCTCGTTGCGCCGGAGGTGCCATGCCAATCGAGCCTGCCTACATGATCTTCGTCACCCTCAGCGCCCTGGGTACCCTGCAACTGGTGGCTGCTCGCTATGGCCTCCAGGGCCTCTTCTTCTTCCCGGCCAGGTCCAGGGCCTCCTCCCTGGCCGGCCTTCTCACCATTTCTGTCTCCTACTACTGGTTTTTCTCCTCCGCTGACCGGAACGTGCCCGGCCTGGAGGGCACACAGCTCATCTTTTTCTTTTCCCTGAGCTGCCTCCTGGCCATCTCGATCACCCTGGCCTTAAGTTCGCTGGTGAACCGCCAACCCCGGTCCCCGCGCCCGCCGACCCAGGCTAACCCGCCCGGTCCCCCGCCGGCTGGCCTGGACGCCTTGAAAAGGGTCAGCTATTTCCAGCTCCTTCGGGCCCCCCTGCGCCTCCCCGCCGCCCGGGCCAGGCGCCTTTTCGCGTATGGGTGGTGGATCTCTCTTCTCCCTGGTACACCTTCCAGGTGTTTCCTCGCTTCACCTGGAAGGTGTACCAGAGCTAGCGGCCGGAGGCCGAGGAAAGCGAGAGGAAAGACCGATGATCCCGGAGATAACTGAGCTCGACCGGGCCCTGTTCCAAGCGGTTAACGGACTGGTTGGCCGGTCTCCCTGGCTGGACGGCCTCATGCGGCTGCTGGTCAACGAGTATTTTGTCCCGGTGAGCATGTCCCTGGTGCTTCTGGCCCTCTGGTTCTCCGGAGCCAATCCCCATCTGCGCAAGACCAATCAAAGAGCAGTGCTTTACGCTATACTGGCCCAGGGCCTGTCCGCCGCTATCGTCGCCGCCAACAACGGGCTCTACTTCCGCCCCAGGCCCTTCGCCACTTTGACGGTGAACCTGCTCTACTATCGGCCCACCGATTCCTCGTTCCCCAGCAACCCTGCGGCCATGGCCTTTACCTTCGCCCTGATCATTTGGCTATTCAATCGCCGCGCCGGCGCCGGGCTCCTTCTGCTCGCCTTGCTCTTCTCATTTGCCAGGGTCTACTGCGGGGTCCACCTTCCCTCAGATATACTGGGCGGTGCCGTGGTCGGGGGGATTGCCGCGCTTTTGGCCACCGTTGCCCTGAAAGGAATAGTTGAACCGCTCTTCCGCATCGCTATCAACTTCGCCCGCTCCTTCTACCTGGCCTGATCATCCTTCGCAACCTGTCCCCCACCTTCTCGGCTCCTTTAGTGGTAAAGAAAAGCCCCGGTAGCGATGGTTGCCCCCGGCTCAGCATTGTCAAGGCAATCTAGATGAGAGGCCCGGTCTCCGGCGCCCTACGGGAACTCGAAAGTTCCACCACCGTCAGCGTCACAAAGAAGACGTAGGCCAGATCCGGGGCACCGAAGTAGAAACGGTCCACTAGGCCGTGGACCACCGCGGCGGTCATAGCGCCCATGGCGCCCAGGAGCATCGCCCGCCCCTCCCCCTCAGGGGGGACCTCATGGTAGACATGGCTTGCCCGCCGGTAGAACCCCCACAGGAACAAGACCAGGATCACCACTCCGGGCACCCCAAGGTTGACCCAGAACTCCAGGATCAGGTTGTGGGGATGGGAGAGATTCGGCTCCTTCCAGGCCTCGGGCCGGATGTACCTGGTCCGGTACTGCTCCAAAAAGCCATCCAGCCCCACGCCCAGCAGTGGGTGGTCTCGGATCATGTTCGCCGACGCCTGCCAGACCTGGAGCCTCAGAAAGGTCGTGGTCTCTTGCCGGAAGCTCAGGTGCGAGATCACCCTCTCCACCCTGACGATGGGCAGCGCCAGGCCTCCTGCCAGGAGGCCCAGGATCAGCACGGTGGCCAGGGCTTTCCTCCCTTTAAAAAGAAACAGGCCCACGGCAAAAAGGCCACCGGCCGCCCCCAACCAGGCGCCCACCGAGAAGGTCAGGAACAGGGCCAGGCCCAGAGATCCCAGTGCCCCAAGGTAGATCTTCCGCCACCTTCCGGCCGACCAGGCCAGGGCCAGAGACCACGGGATTATCCTTTCCAGATAAAGCCCCAGGTTATTGGGCGAGCGATAGGTGGCCAGCATCCGCCGCACCCCCTCGGCCGTGATCACGTCCCCGGTGAAGAGCCACTGGTATAGCCCGTACGTCGCCACCACCGCCCCGCCAGCCACCAACGCCTTCACTGCCGAGACCACCTGCCTCTCCTCTCGCCAGGTGCTGACCATGAGGAAGTACAAAAGCACCGGTTCCAGCACGTTCACCCGCAGCTCCCGGAGGCTCAGGCGCAGGCTGGAGGTGACCCCCAGGGAGAGAACCCCCAGGGCCAGGAATGCCAGGGCCAGCATGGGGAAGGCCCGGGGTCTCATCGCTGACAGGAGCCCCCTCAGCGCGGCCGCCGGGTGGCGCAGGCGGCCGACCATGGTCCGCCGGCCCCTCCAGAGCCACAAAAGGCTACACGAGAGCACCGTGATCTCAGGTATGGAAAGGGCGATGCTGCCGTAGGTCTTGGGGTACAGGTAAAATGGCAGGGAAAAGATCGTCAGGTAGAGCGCCAGGTCCAACCGCAGATAGGCCAGATACCCGAACCAGACCAGGGCAGCTAGGCTCAGGGGCGGCCACGGGAGCCCGTAAAACAGAAGAAAAGCCAGCGCTAAGAGCGCCGTTCCCCATCCCTGGCCCAGGTTCACGTACCAGTCGCTCCAGCGAGCCCACGGCAAGCGCGACCCTTGCCGGACCAATTGCCACGACAGGAGGGCCAGGGCTGCAGCTAGCAACGAGAGCGCACCGTAATACGGTAGCTGGCTTTCGCTGACCCCGCTGGGCCTGGCAGCCATCTCCTGGGTGGCTCTGGCCACGGCCTGCACCGCCTGGTAGGCCGGGCGAGGGGAGAAATCCCCATTCACCAACCCGAACCCTTGCCGGGGGTCCTCGGGCTCCCCCGGCAGGTGCAGGCCCGGCAGCATCATGGCCCCCAGCCAGGTCCATTCGTCCCGGGCACGCTCCATGGCCAGGGCGGTGCGTCGGGCCTGTCGCTCCTCGCTATCCGACCCCCAGGGCGATGGTCGCCCGCGCCATGCTGCGGGCAACGCGTTCCAGCCGAACTCCACCGCCCAGATGGGCTTTTGGCCATCTCCGTTCCTGACCGCCGTCTCCCGCAACAGTATCGCCCGGGAGAAGTTCAAGATCCGCGGGTCCACCCGGCGATCCTCGGGCCCGGTCCAGAAGCCGTAGGGCTTTGCCGCGATGATGTCGAAGTAGTTCCGGCCGCCCAGGCGGTACAACTCGGCCAGGTAGTCCACGTCGCTCTGGTTCCATTCGCTGTGCTCGACCGTGGGTGCCAGGCCGGCCAGGATCACCCGATTGCGCCCATCGGCGGCCTTGACCCTGGCGTAAGCCAACTTCAGCAGCTCCAGGTATTCCCTGGGCGAGGCGTAGCGTTCCCCCCAGTGAGGGTAGATGTTGGGCTCATCCCATAACTGATAGTGGAGGATCCGCCCTCGGTAGCGTTCGGCAAAGCGCCCGGCGAAATCGGCGAAGGCCCCGGGGCTATCGGGGGGAGACGTATCCGGGCCCCGGCTGTGGGCCCAGGTGGGAGAGGTGTCCAATACCGCCAAGAGATCCAGGCCGTATTGGCCGACCAGGTACACGATGGCATCCCACTTCTCCCAGGAATACTCCCCGGGAGAAGGCTCTATGTCCTTCCAGGCGAAGCGTTGGCGCACCCAGTAGAGCCCGGCCTCCCTGGTCAGCCGCAGCACGCGCTCCTGCTCCTCCCGGGAACGCTCCTGATCCAAGTAGACGTTGGCCCCAAACAGGTTGGCCTCGCGGCGCGGCGCCGGGCCTGAGCCGCTGCCTACCCCTCGGGTCCGGGCCCGGTGCTCTGCCACCACCGCGCCCAATATCCACGTGATGAGCAGCGCGCCGGCCAGCAGGGCCAGGACCAGGAGGGCGGTTTTTCTCTCACCTCTTGGCATCAGGTGCTCCGGCGTTTCCGGTATGTCCACAGGAGCCCCACATCCAGGACCAGCCCCGCCAGGACCAGCCCCCAGGCCCAATAGTACCAGGCCGGCGTCCCACCGGCCTGGACCTCCAGGGCATCGATGGCACACACGTTTCCGGTGGCCGCCGGGTTCCTGTCGCCCGAGACGGTCAGGCGGGCCTTGTGCTCCCCCGGTCCCAGGCCTCGGGCCACCACCACGCCCTCCTGCCAGGAAGGAATGGGGCTATAGAGGTCCAGAATGGCGCGGCCCTTCTTGTCCCTGGGCAGGGCGTTTGCCTCTCTCCCGTCCACCGTTACCTGCAGCGTGCCTCCCTGGGGGCCCTTGGCCGTTATCAGCCGCAAGGTGTCGCCGGAAAACGAAAACCCCACGCTGGACCCGGCGGTGCTCGTGGCCAGGTAGCTCCCGCCGCTGGCATGGACATCCACCGGCCGTTGCCAGCTCCCCGACGTCGTCACCGGCGAAGCTGTCTCCTCGTAATATCCCGGACCGGCCAGGCTTAAGGATTTGGCATCTTTCTTGATGGCGTGGGCGGCCAGGCGTGGGGTGAAATCCACATCCACCAGGCGGAAATAGTATTCAGATCGATCGGGCGGTATGAGGCCCACCTGGCGGAAGTACCAGATGTTAACCACGCCCACCCAGTTCCACTCCGCCCTGGCCTTCTGAATACCCCTGGCCGTATATTCGGCCTGCTGTTCCTCGCTCACCCGCCGCCAGATATACCATTCGGGTGGGTAACCCTCCGGCGAGGCGTTCCACCCGTATTCACCCAGCCAGACCGGCTTGTCGGCGTCGCCGCTCCTCACCATAATCTCCCTTAGCAATTCCACCCGGGCAAAATTCAAGGCATCCGGGCTGGGAGGGTCGTCCGGAGGCCGGTCGAAGCCGAAGGCGTTGGCCCCCAGGATGTCGAAATACTCCCTTGCCCCCTCTCGATACATCTCTTCCAGATAATCCAGGTCGGGCACGGAGCGAGGGGAACGCTCCAGGGTCTGAGCCAGGGGTGCGCTGACCACGAAGACATTGGGGTCCGCTTCTTTGGCCCGTTGAAACCCGATCCTGAGCATCTCCACGTACTGCCGGGCATCCGGCGTATTATCGCCCCACTCGTACCACAGGTTCGGCTCATTCCAAAGCTGGATATACTGGATACGGCCTTTGAAGTGGTTCACAAAGGAATACACGAAATCACCAAAGTCAGATAGTTCGCGCAGGGGCCCTCTTCCCAGGGCTGGTTGGTTCCTGGCCCACGCCGGTGGCGCATCCAGGCGGGCGATCACCCTTATCCCATAGCTGCCGCAGAGCTCCACGATGTGATCGAATTTCTCCCAGGTGGATCTTTGCGTCCGTTCGTCGACGAATTTCCCCTTCTGAGGCTCTATCTCCACCCAGGGAAACTGCTGCCGGGCCCAGCCGATGCCGGTCTCCTGGGCCATTTGCAAGGTCTTCTTGAGCTTCCACTCCTCCACCTCCTGGGTCAGGAAGAAGCTCGCCCCGTAAGGGTTCACGTCGGTGTTGGGCAGGATCCTCCGGGCCCTGATCTCCTGCTTGTTTCCGGAAGACCGGTGGCCCGAGGCCAGCAAAGCGATGCCGCTGGCCAGCAGGAGCAGCAGCAAAGTTGCCAAAAAGGCGATCGTTCGACGGTGATTGTTTCCCCGAGGAAATGCCACGGACAATTTCTCCAAGAGGGTTGGCCTGGCATGTCTAACATATCACCTTGGATGAACCCTGTCAAGGAGACTAGAATGAGCCTGGTAGATGTTGCTGAGGTTAAGAGGTAGCCGTAGTAGCAGTAGGCACGTGGAAACGTTGAAGTGGTGGACGAGGGCCCTTTCCTGGGTGGGAGACAGGTTGCTCTTTGGCCAGATGTCCGGAGATGGTGGTCACTCGGCTTAAAAGGGCCCCTAAAGGTGTCAAGATGTCCACAAAATGGGTAAGATATCCACGGAAAAGGGGCATTTATCCACAGGAAGGGAGGGGTTTTCGGCAGTGTTGTGGCTACTTATCCCCGTTGGGTCGAGCGTAAAGCTTTTCGCGCAGGGCCATGATCTCCTGGCGTAAGCCGTTGTCCTCGCTCATGCTGGCGCTGATCTTCCCGCACCCGTGCAAGATGGTGGAATGATCCCTCCCCCCTAAGGCTTCGCCGATCTGCACCAGCGAGGCATCGGTCTCCTCGCGCAAGAGGTACATGGCCACCTGTCGTGGCAGGACGATCTCCTTGTCTCGTTTTTTCCCCTGCAAGACGCCCACGCTCAGGCCGTAAAACGCCGCCACCGTCTCTACCACCTTCGTCGGAGACGCCTTTCGTGGCCTCACCAGTGTGTCGTTCAGGGCCATGGCTGCCACCGGCATGGTGACGGGCGAGTTGGCCAGGGCGGCGTAGGCCACCACGCGATTCAGCGAGCCCTCCAGCTCCCGGATGTTACTTTGCACCCGGTTGGCGATGTAATCGATCACCTCGCTGGGGATGGGTATTCCCTGGCTTTCGCCCTTGGCCCGCAGGATGGCGGTGCGGGTTTCTAGATCTGGAGGCTGGATGTCGGCGATGAGGCCCCACTCAAAGCGGGAACGCAGGCGGTCCTCCATGGCCAGGATAGCCTTGGGGGGCCGGTCGCTGGAGACGACGATCTGCTTATTCGCACCGTGCAGGGCGTTGAAGGTGTGGAAGAACTCCTCCTGGGTGCCCTCCTTTCCAGCCAGGAACTGGATGTCATCCACCAGGAGGAAATCGATGCGCCGGTACTTGTGACGAAAGGCCTCGGTCTTCTGCTCGCGGATCGAGTTGATCAGGTCGTTGGTGAAAGTCTCAGAGGAGACGTAGAGCACCTTCAGGTCCTGTTGCAAGGCCAGGTGCCCGATGGCGTGTAGCAGATGGGTCTTGCCCAGGCCCACCCCGCCGTAAAGGAATAGAGGGTTGTAGTCCTGGGTCAGACGCCTGGCCACTGCCAGAGAGGCGGCATGGGCCAGGCGGTTGGAGCTGCCCACAATGTAGTTATCGAACGTATACTTGGGGTTCAAGGACGACTCGGCGGTCCGGTCAGCGGAGATGGCGCCCGCCGGGCTCTTCTCCCGGGCCAGCGCGTTGTGTCGCGAGGACGGGCCGCCCTGGCCGCTATCCTTGAGAACGGGCTGGACCACAAACTTCACGTCCACCGTGTACCCCAATATGCCCACCAGGGTCCTCTTGATGGAGACCGCCAGGCGGTTGTCCAGCCACTCCTTGACGAAAGGCGAGGGCACGGCTACCACAAAGGCGCCGTCCTCGTGGGAGACGATGGCCGTGTTCTTGAGCCAGGTCTCGTAGTCGGCCCGGGTCATCTGTAGTTGTAGCTCCCCCAGGGCTGCCTGCCATATCTGCCTGGCGTTCATTGCTCGTTCCCTCCGGCGGGCTAGGTTATCCAGCGCCGGGTGGTCCCATGGCTGGGGACAGGTGTCGGGA